>CAYVRL010000046.1:0-10098 GCA_964454065.1 uncultured Planctomycetales bacterium
GGAGGAGCGGGCCGACCGGGAAGCGGAGCTGCGCAAACGGCTTGCGGGCGGCGGCGAATCCACTGAGGCCGCGGCGAAGAACGAGAAGGAAAACCCGCAGGAGAGTGAGGATTCCGCCGAGGAATCCGATCAGGAGAAGGAGGCCGTGGATCCGGTCAACGGTTTGTGGGAGGCCACCATCGAGGACGAGCGTCTCGGCCCGGATCCGGTTCGGATCGAACTGCGGATGAATCACGAGGGTTCTCGCCTGGTGGTCCAGGTGAGTTCCCCCGATTTCCCGGATCAGGGCTCCACCGAACTGCAAGGAGACTATCAGGACGGCAGCATCCATCTGGAACTCTCCACCGAGATCGGGACGGTGATGATCGACGGGCAGATCGACGCCGAGGATCACATGACCGTGACCGTTTCCCTGACCGGTATCGGTTCCCTGGATTTCGAGGCGGTGCGTACCGAGCGCGGCAAGGTGGCTGCTGCCGCGGCCCCGAAGCAACGCAAGAAGAAGGACGACGGCCCCCAGGAACCGAACGAGGATTTCCGCATGGAAGGCCTGCGTTCTCTCTTCGAGGGGCGCGGCAAGGCCGTGGTCGCCGCCGACCGCGCCGACGAGATTCGCGCCGCGGTGCGGATCTTCTCCGACTTCGAACTGCCGCTGGCGATCCTCGGCGGGGCCGAGGCGGACCAGGTCGCGCCGCTCTTGCGCGCGCACGGGGTCGGGGTGATCGTTTCCGCGCGCCTCGTTCAGCGCAAGGATCACCGCGATCACGTGCCCGCCGCCGAGCTCGCGGCCCTGGGGGTGCCGGTGGCTTTCCAGTCCGGTGCGGCGACCGGCTCTCGTTTCCTGCCCGCAGCCCTTTCGATGGCCACGCGCTACGGCTTGGGCGCCGACCAGGCCCTCCGCGGATCGACTTCCGACGCCGCCCGGATCCTCGGCATCGACGCCCAGGTCGGTACTCTCGCTCCGGGCAAGGATGCCGACCTCGTCATCCATAGCGGGCCGCCCTTCGACCTGCGCAGCCACGTGTTGCGGGTCTTCGTGGCGGGCCGGGAGGTGCCCGCGGAATGATCCTCGCCGCCCTGGCCCTGCTCGCCGCCGCGCCGCAGCTCGAGGCGAAACCCTCCTATCACGCCGCCCGCGCCGCCAAGGTCTTCACCGCCGCCGACGGCCGGGTCCTCGACAACGCGATCGTCCTGTGGAAGGATGGCCGCATCGTTGCGGTCGGCCGCCCCGAGGACCTGGAACTGCCTCCTGGTCTGGAGATCGAGGACCTGGGGGATCTTTGGCTGGTTCCGGGGTTGGTCGAACCCCATTGCCACAGCGCTGGCTCGCTGGCCGATCTGAACGACATGGTCTATCTGGCCAACCCCGCGTTGCGTACCGTGGACATCGTCGACCCGGGCAACCCGTTGGCCAAGGACGCTCTCGCCGGAGGGGTCACGAGCGCCCTCCTGCTCCCGGGCTCGGGGACCAACTTGAGCGGTTACGGGACTCTCGTGAAGTACGGTTCCGATCGAGTGGCCGAATCGGTGGTCCGCGCCCCCGGCTCGCTCAAGGTCGCGCAAGCCGGCAACCCCGAGGTCTACGACTGGGGAGTGCGCCGAGCCTTCATGAACTGGGATTTGCGCCACACCCTGAAGCGCGGGTTGGACTGGGCGCGCCGTTACCGGGCCGGGCAGGCGCCCTTGGATTGGCAGCTCGCCGATTTCCAGAAGCTGCTGGCGGGCACCTTGCCGGTCAGCGTCCATACCCAGATCTATCAGGTGGTGTTGATGACCATCACCATGTTGAAGGGCGAGTTCGGGTTCGATGTCTTCATCGATCACGGCACCTTCGACGGCTACAAGGCCGGGCCGATGGCGGTGGAATACGGGGTGCCGGTCATGAACGGTCCCCGGCAATTCTGGTTCGATCGTTCCCGCGCCCGTTTCCAGGGTTGCGCGGCCGGTTGGGCGGCCTACGTGCCCGACGGGCTGCTGCTCGGCTACAACACCGATGCACCGGTCGTTCCCCAAGAGGAGTTGAGCTTCCAGGCCGCGATGGGGGTGCGACTCGGCCACGACGATCCCGCCGCGGCGCTGGAGGGCATCACCTGCAATTCCGCCAAGGTCCTCCGCTACGATCAACAAGCGGGTTCCTTACGCCCGGGCTTGGACGCCGATCTGGTCGCCTGGACCGGCTTCCCGCTGGATCCCCGCTCCTCGGTGGTGAAGGTTTGGGTGCGCGGCAAGCTGGTCTACGACGCGAAACGTGAACGGAGGCGCTTCTAGGTGTTCTGCGTCGCCTGCGCCCTGCTTCTCGCTCCCCTTCTCCAGGAGAGGGCGCCGTGCCCCCCCGACGTCCTCGACGTCGGCGTGGCCTTGACCATGGACCAGCGGCGAGTGATCCACAACGCGCGCTTGATCCTGCGAGAGGGCAAGATCGCGGCGGTCGGGCGACGTTCCGAGCTGCCTCTGCCCAAGGAGGTCGGGCACCACTGGGTCTATCCCGATTCCTTCGCTTTCCCCGGCGGGGTGGAGCTCCACTCCCACGCCCAGACCGGCGGCTGGGGGGACATCAACGACATGGTGAATCCGGACAACCCCGAACTGCGGGTGCTGGATACCGTGGTTCCCTGGAATCCGCTCTATCGTGATGCCAACGCCGCGGGCGTGACCACCGTGGATGCCATTCCCGGTTCCGGCACCAATCTCAGTGGCGCGGGCGTGCTCCTCAAGCTCCATCCCGGGCGGATCGTCGAGGACGTCCTGCTTCGCCAGCCCGGGGTGATCAAGGTGGCGCAGGGCTACAACCCCGAGCGCGGCGCGGACCTCGGCGGCACCCGGATGGGAATGTGGTGGATGCTCCGCTGGTGGTTGCAACGCACCCGTTCGGCGCTCGCGGAGGCTCCGCTGGGCGCGCCGGTCGATCCGGCCCTGGAGCAGATCGCCGGTGCCTTCCGCGGTCGCCATCCGATCCTGGTCCACACCGCCGGAGCCCGCGACAGCTACGGCACGGTGCGGATGTTCCTCCTCGAGGCGGGTCTGCCCTTGATCGTCAGCCACGCCTCCTTCCATGGTTATCTGGCCGCGGGAGCGATTGCCGCGAGCGGCGCCTCCCTCAATCTCGGTCCCCGCAACTTCGACTTCAGCTTCAACGCCTCGGCTCGTTTCGTGGGTCTGGTCCAAGCCTACGAGGCGGCCGGCAATCACGATCTCTCCGTCCAGACCGATGCCCCGGTCGTGCCCCTGGAGGAATTCTTCTTCCAGGCCACGCTGGCGGAGCGGCTGGGGTGCTCCACCTGGGAGGCCCTGGAATCCATCAATGTCGATCCCGCCCGCCAGGTCCTGGTCGCGGATCGGGTCGGCCGTCTCCTCCCCGGTCTCGACGCCGACGTGGTGGTGAAGGCCGGGCAGCCCCTCGATCCCCGCAGCCCAGTGCAGCTCGTCCTCGTGGACGGCCAGGTCACTTACGACATCCGCGACGGACAGCGCTACTGAACCATGCTTGCAGCCGCAGCCCTCCTCCTCGTCTTTCCTTCCCCCGTGTCCTTCCCGCAAGAGTCGAGCGCCGAGGACACGGCTCCGGCTCCGAAGCCGCGCGGCCGGGCGGTGGTCTACCGCGTGGATCATCTCGAGAGTCTGGACGGTGATGCCGTGGACAACGCGGTGATCGTGGTGCGGGATGGTTCCATCGAGAGGATCGGCCAGGCGGTGGTCGTGCCGGAGCACGCCGAGATCCACGACTTGCGCGGCAACGGTTCGACGGCCATGCCTCCGCTCGTCCTCGCGCACGCCGACTTCTTGCAGCACGATTCCCGGGGCCGCGGGGCCAACGCTCGTTTCCGTGCCATCGACTCGCTCTGGGTCGAGGAGAAGGAACTCCACGATCTCCTGGAGCAGGGAATCCTGATCGTCGGCGTGGATCCTCCGGGGGCCGGCATCCCGGGGCGTTCTTCCGTGATCGAGACCACGGCTCCCGCTCCCCACCCCGAGGCCCTGGTCGAGGATCTGGACCTGGTCTTCACGGTGGATGCCAACGCCAGCGCCAAGGAACTCTTGCGCAAGGCCATCGATGGAGCCGAGAAGGCCATCGAGAAGGAGAAGAAGGCCCGTGCCGAGTGGAAGAAGGCGCGCGCGGACTGGGAGGCCAAGCACGAGGCGGCAACCGAGCAGAAGAAGGGGGAGGAAGGGAAGAAGGGGAGCGAGGGGGAGCAGAAGGCTCCACGACCTTCGGCCGCCTCTCAGGCTTCGGGAGGAAACGGACAGGAACGGGAAAAGAAGAACGGGAAGGAGGAAAAGGAGCCTCCCAAGGAGTTCACCCCGCCGCCGATCCCCCCCGACACCCTTCCGGTGGTGGAGTGGTTGCGCAAGGAGCGGGTGGCGCAGATCTGGATCGACAACGCCGCCGAGTGGCTGCACTGGTTGGACGTGTTGGGGGACCGGGATCTGGCCTGGGAAGCGGTCTTCCAGAGCCGGGGAACGACCAACCTGGCGGAAGTCGCGGCCGCGATCGCGGAGTCGGGGGTCCGGGTCTATGTTCCGGCGCGCATCGCGTTCTTGCCCTACACGCGCATCCGTGTGAATCTGGCCGCGGAACTCCTGCGTGCCGGAGTGAAGCGGATGGTCCTGGAGCCCGCCGTCGCCTCGCCCGCCGCGGTGCGGGCGTGGCGGGTCGGATTGGCCGATCTGGTGCGCGAAGGCCTGGATCGCGAGCGGACCCTGCGCGCGATCACGGTGGAACCGGCCGCGGCCCTCGGGCAGGAGGAGCGGATCCATCCCTTGACGGTCGGCGGGAGCGCCGACTTCGTGATCTTCGACGGCGACCCCTTGGATCCCACGGTGAAGGTGCGCATGGTGATCGCACGGGGCGAGCCCGTTTACGACCGCGTGCGGGAGGAAGAGGAGAAGGAGAAACGGCAACGATGATTTCGATCCCCCTGGTGTTGGCTCTGCTCGCGGTCCCGCAACCGCCGTCGCTTCCGCCGTTGCAGGAGGACAATCCGCCTTCCCGCGCCGAGGAGCGGGAGGTGCAGGGGCCCGAGGAGGATGCGGCCCCGAAGGAGGAGGAGAAAGCCCGAGCCGAACGGAGTCCCTATCTGGCGGTGGTGGGAGGCGAGGTCCACACCGTCTCGCGAGGCACCCTGGGCGACGCGGTGGTGCTCTGCAAGGGCGACCGGATCCTGAAGATCGGGCAGGACGTACGGGTTCCGGAAGGAGCGCGGATCCTCGATGCCCGGGGGATGAAGGTCTACCCCGGTTTGATCGCGGTGAGCTCCTCGGGCATCGTCTCCGGCCGGGGCAAGACCTTGCGGGACAGCTTCGATCCCTTCGCGCTCAACGTGGACCTGGGCCTCGCGGGAGGCTTGACCACGGTCCAGAGCGGCGGCGCGGTCGCCAAGCTGGTGCGCGGCAGCCTGGAGGGTGCCGTGCTCGCCCAGACGAACTGGGTGAGTCTCGGGTATTCCCCGAGTTCGCCCTCCGGGCGGCGCAAGCTGCGGGAGGGACTCGATCGGGCCCGCGAATTCCTGCGTGCCCACCAGCGTTGGGAACAGGAGCGTGCCGCGGGTGACCAGGATTCCGAGGAGCCGAGCTCCAAGGGCATCGACTCGAGCTACCTGAAGCTCCTCCAGCGTCGAGCCACGGCCCGCCTCGCGGCCAATTCACTGAAGGACTTGCTGGCGGTCTGCGATCTCCTGGAGGACTACCCGATGAACGCGGTGGTCTTCGGTGGCCAGGAGGCCTGGGTGATCGCCGATCGGATCGGGCGCTGTGGGGCCATGCTGGTGCTGGTTCCGCGCGCCAAGCGCTGGGCCGACGAGCGCCTGGTCCGACCCAGCGGTTGGAGCATCGAGAACGCCGCCCGCCTGCACCGCGCCGGGGTCTCCTTCGCGATCCTGCCCTCTCAGACCTACATCAGTACCGGCGGGATCGCGGGCCGTGACCTCCTGACCCTGCCGATGGAGGCCGCCTTCGCGATTCGGGGCGGTTTGGATCAGGAAGCGGCCCTGCGCGCCATCACCCTGGACGCGGCGCGGATCCTCGGGGTCGATCGACGGGTTGGTTCGCTGGAGGTGGGCAAGGACGCCGACCTGATCGTCACCGACCGCGATCTCTTCGACTACCGGAGCTTCGTGCAGTGGGCGGTGGTGAACGGGAAGGTCCGCTACGACAAGCAGAGGGCTCCCTACTTCGCGCACATCCGCCCGCGGCCGCGGCTGGATCCCGCGGATCTCCTGCAGGAGCTCCACCGGGCCGCGGAAGCCGAGGGAACGAGCCCCGCGGAGGCGAAGGAAGGCGGCGAACGGCCCACGCCCGCGCCGGAAGTGGACGGGACCGAGAACGGCCCCCCCCGGCGCTAGCCAAGACGCCGCGGCGGGGCATAATCCACTCGGTCTCCGCCCGGCACTCCCCCCCGTCGCTGCGAGCTTCCCCCCTTCGCCTTGGTCAATCCCATCCTTTCCGAGGGCCAGCGTGCCCCTGCCTTCACCTTGCCGGCGAGCAGCGGCAACCGGGTGCGCCTCACCGAACTCCGTGGCCATTGGGTGGTCCTCTACTTCTATCCCAAGGACATGACCAAGGGATGCGTGACCGAGGCCTGCGATTTCCGCGCTCGGATTCGTGATTTCCAGGAGCTGGGCGCGGTGGTGATCGGGATGAGTCCCGATTCCCTGGAGAGCCACGTCCATTTCGCCAAGGCCCATCGTCTTCCCTTCCCACTGCTCGTCGATCGCGACAGCCGTGTTGCTTCGAAGTATGGGGTTTGGCGGGAGAGGACCCGCTACGGTCGGCCCTATCTCGGCACGGTACGATCCACTTTCGTGATCGACCCGGGAGGGAAGCTGTGGAAGATCTACGACAACGTGCGGATCAAGGGCCACGTGGAGAAGGTCCTGCGCCATCTGCGTGCCGAAGTGATGGGGGATTGATGGACGAAGGCCTCCGTCGAATCGTGCGCAAGGTTTGTGGGGCGGTGGACGGCGCCGAGGCCCGGCCCCTGCAACGCCAGGAGGCGGAGCGACTCTTCGCCCGCATTCTCGCCGGCGAGGGCAGCGAAGTGCAGCTCGCCGCACTCTTCGTCGGCTTGCGTTCCCGGAGTACGACCGGCGAGGAACTGGCCGGTTTCGCGACCGCCGCCCGAGCGCGGATTCGTTTTCCGGAACTCCCTCCGGGTACGGTGGTGGTCGCGACCAGTCGTCTCGGCAAACGCCGCTATCCCCTAACTGCCCTGGCTGCGCTGGCCGCAGCGGCGGCGGCCGGGGTCCCGGTCCTGATCCAGGCCGCTCCCCACGCCGCGGACGCAGGCGTGACGGTAGGCGATCTCTGGAATCGGATGGTGGGCGAACTCACTTGCGATGCCGACCATGCCACGCGCATGCTGCGGGGTTTCGGTCTGGCCTGCTGGCGACCCACGGGAGCCGATCCGGGTTGGGAGCGGCTGCTCGCGGTCGAAAACGCGATCGGCCTCCGCAGTTCCCCGGACGTGGTCTCCAAACTCCTGGCTCCAGAGGGTTGTTGCTTGGTGGTGCCAGCGCGACCGGGTCCGGTCCTCGGAGTGGCGAGCGAAGCCATGGCGGGTCTGGGGCACGAGAGCGCTCTGATCGTGCAAGGATTGGAGGGCTCCTTGGACCCCTCGGTGCGAGAACGGACTCGCGGGATGATCCTGGAGGACGGCGTCCCCTTTCCTCTGCGCCTGCGACCGGACGATTGTGCGCTGGCTTGTCTCTCCGAGCCCCAACAGGATCACGAAGATCGCCTGGAGGCCTCGGTGCTGGCCTGTCTACGGGCCTTGACCTGCACCCCCGGTGCCGCCTTCCACTGTGCCCTGTTCGGTGCGGCGCTGATCCTGCGCGTGGCGGGGCGTTCTCCCGACCTCGGAAGTGCTCTCTCCGCGGCGCGGGACGCTTTCGAGTCGGGTGCGGCGCAGCATCTGCTCCAGACGGTCGCGCGGGCCTGAGTGGGACGGGATCGGGATGTGTTACCGGGTGGTTACCCCTTGTCGCGGAGACCCTCCGGGAGAGGGCGGCACGATCTTTGCCCCCTTGGCGCCATGAAGTCCGCCACCCTGCTTCTGCTGAGTACTGCCGTGCTGTCGGCCTGCGCCCTGCTCGGACCCGCCCCCGGTGGGGGCGAGATGACTCGGGATGGGGCACGGTTCGTCGGCTCCCGGGCTTGCGCGGGGTGCCATCCGCGGGAGTACGAGGGCTGGTCTGGAACGCGTCACCCGCATCAGGAGCAGCTCGCCAGTGCCGCGGCGGTGCGCGCTCCCTTCGATGGCAGTGAGTTCACTCTGGACGGTTCCCCGATCCGGGCCTGGAAGGAAGGACAGCGCTACTTCGTACACACCCTCGGTCCCGATGGCGAGCCGGAGGACTTCCCGGTGCTGCGGACCATCGGCGGGTACTGGAAACAGCGTTACGTGACTCGGGTGGAGGGACGGGACCTGGTCCTTCCCCTGCAGTGGAACGTACGCAGCGCCGCCTGGAAACCCTATTCCTCCGCTGGGCACGAATCCCTGGCCACCGAGCGTTTCTGGGCCGACCCTTCTCAGGGCTGGGCGGAGCGCTGCTCGGGCTGTCACACGGTGGGTACCGAGTTGCGACCCCGCCCCGACGGGGGCTACGACGCCACGTACACCGAACTCGGAGTGGGCTGCGAGAGCTGTCACGGACCCGGAAGTCGGCACCTCGAGGCTCCCTCGGACCCCGAGGGTCTGGTGGATCTGGCCGCTCTTCCGCCCGCTCGGCAAGTCGATGTCTGCGCGCAGTGTCATTCCCGAGGCCACGCCCTCCCCGGGCAGGCCGGGGCTCCCACCCGGACTCGTTTCCCCTGGCGTTTCCGCCCCGGCGAAGATCTCGCGGAGCATTTCGTCGAGGAGAAGGCGGTGCCGGGAGAGACCACGGCCTACTTCTGGCCCGATGGTTCCAGTCGTGCCCACCATCAGCAGGCGATGGACTTTCGCCTGGACCGTCATTTCCAAGGAGCCGGCATGGTCTGCACGAGCTGCCACGATCCCCACGAGCGGCGCTTCCCCGCCGCCACCCGATCGTCCGCCCGGGACGACGAACTGTGCCTCTCCTGCCACGACTGGCCGCCGACCGAGGTCCGCGCCCACAGCCATCACGATCCCGAGGGACCCGGCAGCACCTGCATCGCCTGCCACATGCCCCGGATCGTCAACCACGCGGAACCCCTGCAACTCCATTCCCACACGCGCTGGGCCCCGGATCCGACTCGCTCCCTCCGGCTCGGGATGCCCGACGCCTGCACGCTCTGTCACCAGGATCGCGACCAGGACTGGGCCGCGGAACGGGCGCGATCGTGGTGGAGGAGCGGGAAATGAAATGAGCCTGCGCCCCGGAGGACGCAGGCCCGCTCCACGGAGAGATCCAGTTCTTCAGTACTCGGTGTAGGGGATGCCACGAGGGTCCGTCCCGGGTAGATCCGGCCAGAGCTTCCCCGTCTCCGGCTGATAGACCCACCCGGCCTCTCCCAGCAGGGCGGGGATTCCGTCCCCGCGAACGATCCGCACCGTGTCCAGTCCACTGACCGGATTGGCGGGAATGGACTTCAGGTAGGGGCCCTTCCAGCGGTCCTCACGCCCGGAACTCGGAGGTTCCACGCTGCCGTCGTGGCGGGACCGCCCGGTGAGCTGGAGGACCAGGTCCTCGCCATTCCGGCCGGGCAGGATCTTTCCCGAATCATCGTAGTGCTCCATGCTGAAGCGGAAGATGGCGGTGCGGATCAAGCCGATCCGGTCCACCAACTTGGCGCTCTGATCCGTCCTCCCGGAACGGGTGGGGAGGGCGGTCAGGGCCGCGACCACCCCGATCGCGAGGACCGCGGCGATGCTTTCGAACAGGGGGAGGCGAGTGCTTGCCATGAGGGACTCCAGGTTGCCGATCCATCGTCCAGAACCGCCCCGCTCTTGAGCAAAAATAGGAAGTTGGAAATATTCCGTCCGGGTATTGTATTCTGTAAGTGTTTGTTTTGAAAGGACTTGTCATGGTTGTTCGGGGTGGTTCCCCCAAACGAAAAAGGGATTGGAAAACGCGGGAACTCCTTCCCGGGCTTCGCCGCCTATAAATGGTTAGGAGCGTACTTGCCCGGGAAGGGGGGAAT
>CAYVRL010000047.1:0-9936 GCA_964454065.1 uncultured Planctomycetales bacterium
GGTCCTGGGGCTCCACGCGGCCCTCCCACAAACCCAGAAGACGCCGCAACAGGGGGTCGGGACCATCCGGCAAGAGGATCGCCAGGACCCGATCGAGGGTGGCTCGATCGCCGGGGGGAAGGACGAGACCAAGAGCCCGCAGCCGCGCTTCCATCGGAGCCTCGGAGTCTCCGATCAAGCCCTGGAGGAGCGGGCGGGACAAGGAGAAGGGAGCCGCGGCGAGCAAATCCAGGCCCGGGCCGCCGTCCTCGGAGACATGGATCGCGGTGAGCAGGCGCGGGAGATCCTCCGCCTCCAAGGCCCCGCGCAGACGCAAGCGCAGGATCTCCCCATCCTCGGATGCGGGCAATTCGGGGTCGGTCAACCAGCGTTCGAGGAGCTGAGCGGTGGCCCGGCGACGGAGGGCGGTCTCGACCCGGTGACCGGAGATGCGCTCCGGAATCAGGAGCTCCGCCAGTTCGAGGGGAGTCCGGGAGGAACTCGGAGCCGTGGGCGGCGCGGCGGCCTGCGGAACGGAGAGCAGCAGGGCGGCCAGGATCATGCGACGGACGGGGTGGACGCTCGATCCCGAAAGGCTCGGGGCAGGAAGCGCAACAGATCGGAGGCGATCATCGCTTCCTCTCCCAGTTCCTCGCGTGCGAAATCGCCGGCGCGCCCGTGTAACCAGGCGCCGAGCCGGGCGGCATCCCAGGCATCCAGGCCGCGCGCGCGCAGGGCGGTGAGCAAACCGGTCAGGACGTCGCCGCTTCCGGCCGTGGCCATACCTGGATTTCCCGTGGGGTTCCGCCAGGTCTCACGACCGCGCACGCCGATCAGGGTGCCCGCGCCCTTGAGGAGGACCACCGCCGGGCTGCGATCGCAGAGGGCGGCCAGGGCCGCGGGCCGATCGCGCTGCACTGCGAGCGCACCGTCGAGGCCCAGGAGACGGGCCGCCTCCCCGGGGTGAGGAGTGAGCAGGGTCCCGGCGGGAAGGTCCGCGAGCCGCAGCCCCCCCGCCTCCTCGGCCAGGAGATTCAACGCATCGGCATCCAGGATGGCGGGGCGGGGGGCGGAGGCGAGCAGCCCGGCCAGGAGGCGCGCGGTGGATGCCTCGCGGCCGATGCCCGGACCCACCGCCCAGGCCTGCGCGCGCTGGAGTTCGGGAAGGATACGGGAAAGATCTTCCTCCCCGAGCACGGAGCGATCGGGTGGGCCGCAGAGCAGGGTCAACGCGGCCGGGAGCGCCGCGGCCAGCTCCGGGGCCAGCGAAGCGGGAGCGGCCACCACCACGTAGCCCGCACCGCCGCGCAAGACCGCTTCGGCGGCCAGCACCGCGGCCCCGGCCATGCCGCGGGAACCGCAGACCAGGAGTGCCCGGCCCATCGCCCCCTTGTGGGTGGCATCGGGACGAGGCGGCAAAGAGGGCAAGGACGAGGTGCCGGAAGCAGCCACGATGCGCCAGGATACTCCCCAGTATCCTGAGCAGCGCCGATGGATCCGCGTCCCGCGAAACTCGATTCCTATCGCGCCCCCGAAGTCGCCCGCGACTACGACCTGCGTTGGGCTGGGCCTGCCGGGGCGCGCCGCGATCGCCGCAAGGCCCGAGCCCTGGGCCTCGCCCTGGACTGGCTGGCCGCGACTCTCGGCTCCCCCGCGGCCACGATCCTCGACGTGCCCTGCGGAACCGGCCGCTTCACGGCTCTCCTGAGAGAGCGCGCCCGGTACCTGGGCGCCGATCTCTCCTTTCCCATGCTCGAAACAGCCCGGGCCAAGGAGCCGGAGGCTGCTTTCCTGGTCGCCGACCTCGCCCGCTTGCCCTTTCCCGATCGAGGTTTCGACGTCTCGGTGTGCATCCGCTTCCTGCACTTGGTGCGGGATCCATCCCTGCGGGTGGCCTTCCTGCGCGAACTGCGCCGGGTCAGCCGCCTGGGGGTCGTGATCGGCTACCACCATGGCCGCAGTCTGCGCTGTTGGGGCCGCCACCTGCGCCACCGCGTGGGCCTGCGCCGCCATCCACCGAGCAACCCTTCCCCGGCCGTGATCCGCAGGGAACTGCGCGCCGCTGGTTTCGATCGTTTCCGCTGGTTGAACGTGCATCGGGGCGCCCCGCTGCTCTCGGAGAAGGTCCTGATCGCCGCGCCCCTTTCCCCCTGCGCCCCCTCCGTCGTTCCGATCCCCGGCCCCGTCTAGAATGCGGAGATGGACACCGCGCTGCGTGCCACCTTCGCTTCCTTCGGCGCCGAGTTCCTGGAGCAGGACGGAGTCACGGTGCCCCTACGCGCCGTCGGTCCGGGCGTGGAATACGAGGCCGCGCGTGAGGGCTGCGCGATCTTCGACGGAGGTGACCGCGGCTGGCTGGAGCTGCACGGGGCCGACTCCGTCGACTTCCTTCAGCGACTGCTCTCGAGCGACGTGAAGGCCCTTCCCACCGGCGCGGGACAGTGGTCGGCGATGCTGGACGCCAGGGGAAAGTGGATCACGGATCTGATTCTCTATCGATTCGAAATCGAGAACGAATCCTTGATCGGGATGGATTGCCCCGCCGCCCGCCTGCCCGTCCTGCGCCAGAGCCTGGAACGCATGCACTTCGGCGAAGCGGTCTCCTGGACCGAGGCCCCCCAGGCACGCTTGCTGGTCATCGGCCCCGAAGCCGAAGCGGCCCTGGCCGCGCGCGGTCTTCCCACCCCGCAACGCCCCGCCGCGGCGGCCGCCGACCCGAGGAGCGAGGGGGGCCCGATCGCCGACGCGGCCCTGGCCCGCGCCTCGGGCCTCCTGGTGCTGCGCCGTCCCGACCGGGGAGCCCCTTGTTACGAGGTGCTCGGCCACCCCGACCGGGTCGCGGAGCAGGCCGCCGCGCTGCGCGAAACCGCTGCGGTCCCGGGCGGGCTGGTGGCACTGGACATCCTCCGGGTAGAGGCCCACGAAGCGCGTTACGGAACCGACTTCGACGCGGAATGCACCCTGCCCGAGAGCAACGAATGGCGGCGCGCATCCCTGACCAAGGGTTGCTACACCGGTCAGGAAGTGGTGGCCCGGATCCACACCTATGGCGAGGCGCCGCGCCAGCTCTGCCCCTTGGAGTTCGACGGCGAAGCCCTGCCCCTCGCCGGCTGCGCGCTCGAGGACGGCGAGGGCAAGAGCATGGGAATGGTCAGTTCCTGGGTGTGGTCGCCGCTGCGCGACCGTGCGATCGGACTCGGCACGGTGCGCCGCCGCGCCGCCACCGACGGCGCGGAACTGATGGCCGTTCATCCCGATCGCAAGGTGCGGACCGTGGTCCACCCGCCGGCCAAGGTCTTCGGCTGATGCACGCCTTTCGCCTGCTCGCCGGAGTCCTCCTCCTGCTCGCCGCCCTCTCCTTCTTCGGCACCCTGCTGTGCCGTCCGATCCGAGAGCGTCCAAGCCCCCCACCTCCCGCGCAGTTGCGCGGACTGGCCGACCCCCAACCGGCGCCGCTGGACCCCGAGGAGCTCGCCGAGGAACAGCGCACCATCCAGTCGGTCCACGACCTTGCCACGACCTTGGAACTCGAGGCGATCGACGCCGACTCCGCGCAACCCCTCCCCGGGGCACGCTTCCAACTGCGCCGCCTCGGGCCCTCCGGCGAATCGCTGGTCCAGGAATACACCGCCGACCAACGCGGGCGTTGCGGACTCCGCGGCCTGCCGATCGGCAAGCTCTGGGTCCGCGCCTCGGCGGAGGCCTTCTTCCCCTCCTCCGAGCGGATGGTGGACTATCCCGCCGATGCCACCCGCACCTTCCGTTTCGAACTTCGACCCGCCGCCGTGTTGCGCGGCACCTTGCGCACCGTCGATGGAAGCCCGGTAGCGCACGGTTTCCTGCGCCTTCGTCCCCTCCAGCCCCCGGGGAAGGAGGAGTGGGTGGAAGTGAACCCCCGCGGCGACCGTTTCCTCTCTCCCCCGCTCGGCACCGGAGTGTGGGAAGTGGCCTTCGTCGAAACTCCCGATCGGACTCCGGACCCACGATTGACGCGCCGCCTCACCTTGGTTCCGCGACAGGTGCGGGTGCTGCGGGTCACGATCCTGCGCCCCGGGATGGAAAGGGATCCGTTGAGTTCGGTCGTGCCGGGGATCGAGGTGGTCGATTCCCCTTGAGCGGCGGGTCCGCTCCGATCGAGACTCTCAGGAGGACTTGCGCAGGACACGGAAAGCCAGGCCCAGCAGCACCAATCCGGCCAGCAGCCGCGCCGCCGCGTTCCAGCGTACGAAGGCCTCGGCGAGGGCGACCGGGAGCACCAGAGCGGTTCGCACCGCGGAAGCCGCCCAGTCGTGGTCGGCGATGTACTCGGCCACCGGGGGACCATTGCGGTAATAGGCCCGGGTAAGATCCCGGCCCAGCGGGGTGGCCATCAGGTAGTCGTCGCGGAAACGGCGCAGCACCCGCACTTCCCGCGCGTCGTAATCCCCATGGGCGGCGGTCGCGATCACGCAGCCACCCGAGCTGCCGCCGCCCGAACCACCCCCCACGGTGAGCGGTAAGGTACCGGTCTGCCCCCCGGGAAGGACGATCTGGATTCCATAAAGTCCGCTCTCGTTGATCAGGGGACTCACGAAAGTGAACCCGGTGCCGTTGGAGAAGACGTGGGGCACCAGAGTCGCCACCGGCACACCTCCGAAGGTCAGGATCGCGCTCATCTGCCCGACGGTGGCCGCATCGTCGGGATTGTCCACGAAACGAGTCGTGCTGCTCCCGGTCACGGTGATGGTGCGAGCCACGTTCTCACCGATCTGCGAGGGCGACACCACCCCACCCAGGGAATCCAACAGCCACGGGGAGACCACCGGCGGAGCGCTCACCGACAAGGCGTTCTCGATCCGATTGAGGATCGCGGTGGAACCGTTCAGGCCCCAGAAGTTCTGCTGGGCCTGGATGGCGTTGTTCATGTCCAGATCCAGGGACATGGCGAAGGAGCCGTTGTTCTTGAAGGTATTGCGCCCGGTCCCGTTCCCGGAGGTACCGAAATCGGGATCGTTGTTGCGTGCCCCGGTCTGAGGGGCGGTCACCTGGAAGAGGACCCCGTTGGCGGTGGATCCCGCCATGACGTTGCCGGTGAAGGAGCAAGTGAGGTCCGCAACGGAGCCCAGGGCCGCGGTCGTGGTCAGCACCACTGCGTTGGTATTCCCCAAACCGCTCTGGAAACCGCCGAAGAGGTTGTAGCTCACCGCCCCGTCGCAGACGGTGGTGGGACCGGTCGTACTGGTCACGGTGATCTCCAGGCCGGACCCGCTGCTCTGCACCTTGTTGCCCTGTACCACCACGCTGTTGGTCGCCCCCAAGCTCGAGGTGGCGGAGGCGGAGACCCGGATTCCCGCGGTCGAGGAAAAGGAGATGTCGTTGCGGAGGATCTGGTTGGTATTGTTGATGACGGCGCCGCCGCTCGCCGACACCTCGATTCCGATGGTGCAGTTGGTGAAGGTGCAGTCCTCCACGTTGCTGGTGCCCAACCCGACGTTGCTACCCGCCAGCGCGATCCTCACCCCCGCGTTCGCGGTGGTCGGACTGAAGGTGCACCCGCTCACGGTCAAGCGGTTGTTGGCGCCCAGATCGATCGCGGCGTCCACCCCAGCGTCGGAGAAGGCATCGAAGGAAGCGCGCGTCACCGCCAGACCGGTCCCACCCAAACTGACCGCAGGGTCGACGAAGACGCCATCCACTCCTCCCGTGATACGCATGCCATCCAGAGTGGCCCCAGTCGTCAGCGAGGTCCTCACCTCGAAGGTGGAGGAAGCCCCATTGCTGTCGAAGACCGCGAGCCGTCCCGAGCCGGGATAGACGATCGAGACCCCATCCTTCACGGGAATCGGATAGGCCTCGTTGGCGGCCGTGTAGGTGCCCGGAAGGAGTTCCACCCGATCCCCCGAGACGGCGACGGTCAGGGCATGGGTGACGGAGAGGAAAGGATCTTGCGCGCCACCGGTGTTGGTGTCAGCGCCGGAGAGCGGATCCACGAACCAGGTGGTCTGGGCGGCGAGGGGAGCGCCGAGCAGGCAAAGCGCGAGGAAGGGAAGGAGGGATCGCATGACGGGTGTCGATTCTAGCTTGGCCCTGGGAAACCGTTTCGCGGTGGAATCCGTGCCGACCAGGGCTCGGGTTAGGATGTTCCGCCACGATCGCCATGCTGCTCTGCTCCACCCTGCTCTGCCTCCTTCCCCAGGCCACCCCTCCGCAAGTGGACCTGGATGCGGCCTTCTCCTTTTCGGAGAAGTTCGGGAACCACGCCCCCGCCGCTCTGGCCTGGCTGAACGATCACCAACTACGAATCCACGGCCTCCCCCCTGACAGCGAACGGGACGAAGTCCCCAGCTTGCACGTGATCGACTTTCCCGGGGGCCGATGGGAACCGCTCTACGACGCTCGGAAGATGGAGAGGGCCCTGGCGGCGACACCGGAAATCGCCCCTCGCGAGGCCCCGGCTCTCGCGCGCCGCGCCGACTATGTGTTCCTTCCCGAATCTCGTGGAGTACTCTTCCACGCCAACGGAAAGGTCTTCCGCTATCTCTACGGTGGAGAGCGGGCCAACGTGGTGGTTGCGGACGACCACGGAATGATGGCCGAATCCTTGTCTCCCGACGGCACCTGGTTGGCTTTCGTGCGCGCGGGGAACCTGCACGTCGCGGCTTGCGACGGCGGTGGGGTACGGCCCCTGACTTCGGATGGCGGCCCCGATCTCCTGAACGGCGTCCTCGACTGGGTATACCAGGAGGAGATCTACGGGCGTGGCAACTACAGCGGTCTGTGGTGGTCCCCGGACTCGAAGAGAATCGCTTTCCTGCAGCTGGACGAACACCCGGTCCACACTTTTCGGATCGAGGATCACATTCCGGTACGGGGCGCCCAGGAACTGGAGAGGTATCCCAAGGCCGGAGATCCCAACCCACGAGTGCGGGCGGGGGTCGTGGGGGTCGTGAGCGGCAAGCGGCAATGGATGGACCTCTCGGCCTTCTCCGCAGAAGACCGTCTGGTTCGCCAGGTCTCCTGGTCGCCGGACGGCGGCACTCTGGCGCTGGAAGTGAGCCCCCGAGAGCAACGTTCCCTCACCCTGCTCCTCTGCGATCCGGAGAACGGGAGTGTCCGGCCGGTACTGGTAGAGGAATCCGCTGAGGGCTGGACCGAACGCAGTCCCCTGCATTGGCTGGGCAGTGATGAGTTCCTGTGGGAAAGTCAACGTAGCGGTTTCCGCCACCTCTATCGCTACCGCACGGACGGTACTTTGCTCGGGCAGCTCGATTCAGGCGAATGGCGGCTGCGCTCGGTGCTACGGATCGATCGGGACGCGGGCATGGTCTGGTTCACCGCCCCGGGCGAGCGCCTGGTGGACACTTGGGTCTATCGGATGCCGCTCTCCGGTGGACCACGGGTGGCGGTCCTGAAGGGGCGGGGAACCCATGCCGCGCGGGTCGCACCCGGCGGCAATTACCTGTTGGATACCTGGTCCTCCGCGGCCGATCCGGGATGGACTGCAGTGGTGGACGGCGGCAGCGGCGAGGAGATCCTCGAACTCTCTCACGGCGACGCGGATGCGCTGGCGATCTCCAGCTTCGTTCCTCCGGATTTCTTCACCGTTCCGAATCGGCAGGGATTCTCGATGCAGGCGATGCTGTACCGTCCCCCGGATTTCGTCGAGGGCAAGGGTTACCCGGTTCTGGTCCACGTCTATGGCGGCCCCGACACGCCCCTGGTGAGAGACCGTTTTGGCGGTTTCACCGCCGCCTGGCACTCGGCCCTCGCCAACGCGGGATACCTGGTCTGGACTTGCGACAATCGCAGCGCCAGCGGGCGCAGCCACGCCGACGCCCAGGTGATGTTCCACCGCGCCGGAGTGACCGAACTCCAAGACCTGGAGGACGGTCTCGACTGGCTGGTAGGGAAAGGCTGGGTGGATCCGGCCCGCATCGGCATTTGGGGCTGGAGTTACGGCGGCTACATGAGTTCCTACGCCCTCACCCACTCGACCCGCTTCCGGGTCGGCGTCGCGGTCGCCCCGGTCACCGACTGGAGGAACTACGACAGCATCTACACGGAACGCTTCATGGGCACCCCGCAGGACGACCCGGAGGGCTACCGGGTCTCGAGCGTGGTCGAAGCCGCAAAGCACTTACACGGCAGTTTCCTGCTCGTCCACGGCAGCATCGACGACAACGTCCACCTATCGAACAGCCTCCAGCTCGCCTACGCGCTGGAAAGAGCCGACCGCCCCTTCCGCATGATGATCTACCCCAAGAGTCGGCATGGAATCCGCGACCCGAGGCTGCGACGCCACCTCTTTGGAATGCTGAGCGATTTCATTCTGGAACGACTCTGAGCCAAGCACGGCCCCGAGGAGAGATCTAATACCCGTAGGCCTTCGCTTCCAGGATCAAGCGGTGGATCTCATGGGCCTTCTTCGACTCCGGAGCGAGTTCGCAGGCCCGGTTGCAGTAATCCTCGGCCTTGGGAATGGACCGTCGTTGGAGCTGGATGGATGCCGCCTCCAGGTTGGTATCGACCAGCCTTTTCCTGACATCCGAACGGGCTGATTCGATGCGGCTCTTCAGTGCTTCATCGTCAGGGGCGACAGGCAGACGGATCGCGTCCTTCCAAGCCCTTTCATAGTAGTGAATGGCCCGATCGAGTGCGCGACGCTGGATACTCGAAATACCGAGCCTGCCCTCATGTCCCCCGACCTTTCCCCGGATCATATCGCCCTTGGCCAATGCGCTCTGGATGCGCTCGAGCAAGCGCGGTGCCTCCTCTGGAGAGACCAGCTTTTCCGCTACTTCAGTCCACTTTCCCGCGAGCTTATGCGCCCCAGGAATGGCCTTCTTGGCTCGCGCAGCCGCTTTGGTGCCTGGGTAGCGTTCCATGACGGTATGGAAATACATCAATGCGGCCCGAGGGTTTCCCGCCTCGAGCAATGCGTTTGCATCTTCCATCACCTCATCCGCGAGCTGTTCGACCAATGTATCGATCTCCCCCTTGGCCCAGGTGGCCAAGGAGGGATCGAGCGCGGCGATTGCGCGGTACTCGGCGATCGCCGCACCAGGCAGCCCTGCGGCTTCCGCGTAGACCACGAGGCGCTTGCGCCCCTCCACGTCGTTCGGGTCCGTGTTTCGTTCGAGCACATGAAAGAGGGAAAGTGGCGTGAGGTCCTGATACTCCAGGACCAGATCCCTCTGATCCGGGTACCGAACATGGACCAAGAGGGTATCGCCCTCCTGGAGGACGACATCGCCCACCAAGATTTGGCCGCTGCGGAGTTCCAAGGACTCGGCCGCAAGAGGGAGGGTCAGAAAGAGGCAAGCCAAGAGAACGAACGTCGATCGGCGGAGTGTCATGGTCTCGATTCCTTTGTGTCGGCAAGGGGAACGGGAGGGCAAGGAGCGCCCCCTGCCACCAGGCCCCCCTCGATTAGGACAGGCTACGGTCTCATTGGGGGAATCGTTGGAAGAGAAGCCATCGCTCGGAAGCAAGGCCACGGAGCGCTCACTGGGTGAGGGCATCCCCCGCCGGAACGGGCCGATCCCCCACCAGCTTGATTCCCTGCCAGAGGAAGTAGATCGCGGGATAGACCAGCAACCCGACGGCGAAGTCGGTCACCACTCCTCCCACCATGGGTACCGCAATGCGCTTCATCACATCAGCGCCAGCACCGGTACTCCACATGATCGGGAGCAAACCGGCCACGATGACGGTAGCGGTCATTGCCTTCGGACGGAGCCTCTGGACAGCGCCATCATAGATCACCAGACGCAAATCCTGGAGGGATGTCAGGGGTCCATGTTTCTCCACCCACTCGTCATGAGCGATCTCGAGATAGAGAAGCATTACACTACCCATTTCCGCACTCAGGCCCGCCAGCGCAATCACGCCTACCCATACGGCAATGCTCATGTTGTAACCGAGTATGCTGGACGAGGGAGATTCACGGGCGAATAAGCGCCTCAAGGAAGGTAATGT
>CAYVRL010000048.1:0-9864 GCA_964454065.1 uncultured Planctomycetales bacterium
GGTGTTCATCGTTGGCGCCGGCGTTGCCGGCCTGCAGGCGATCGCCACCGCCAAGCGGCTGGGCGCGGTGGTCTGGGCCACCGACATCCGGCCCGAGGTCAAGGACCAAGTCGAGTCCCTGGGAGCGCGCTTCATCGAGGTGGAACCGGACGAGGGTCAGACCGAGCCCAGTGTCTACGCGAAGGAAGCCAGTGAAGACTACAAACGGCGCCAGGCGGCGGCGGTCGCCGGGCACGTCGCGGAAGCGGACGTGGTGATCACCACGGCCCTGATCCCGGGGCGGCGGGCGCCGCTCCTGATCTCCGAGGAGATGGTCCGCGGCATGAAGACCGGTTCGGTGATCGTGGACATGGCGGTCTCCCAGGGCGGCAACTGCGCGCTCTCCAAGTGCGGAGAGACCGTTCGGGTGGGCGGCGTCACCATCCTCGGCGAACCCAACCTCCCCGCCACCGTACCGATCGACGCCAGCGCCCTCTACGCGCGCAACGTCCTCCAAGTCCTTCGCCACCTGGTCCCCCCGAAGGACAACGAAGAGGGCAAGATCGTTCTCGATTTCGAGGATGAAATCACCGCCGGCGCCGTCGCGGTCCACGCCGGTGAAGTCCGCCACCCCGCCACCGCGGAAGCCCTTCAGAAGGAAGAAAGCTGATGCTGCTCCTGCTCCTGTTCGTGTTCATGCTGGCGATCTTCCTCGGCTTCGAGGTCATCACCAAGGTTCCTCCTACCCTTCACACTCCGTTGATGTCGGGGGCCAACGCGATCTCCGGGATCACCATCGTCGGGGCGTTGAGCTGTGCCCACCTCGACTATGGTCTCGCCGCTTCGGCGCTCGGCTTCCTGGCCCTGATCATGGCCACCATCAACGTCGTCGGGGGCTACCTGGTCACCGACCGGATGCTGGCGATGTTCGGTTCCCGCAAGGCCCGCAAGTAGAGGACCCCAGACATGGAAGACTTCGCCAAGTTCCTCTACCTGCTCGCGACCACGCTCTTCATCTTCGGGATCAAGGACATGTCCAAGGTGCGCACGGCGCGCCGCGGCAATCTGATCTCGGCGGTGGGCATGCTGCTCGCGATCGTGACCACCGTGATGGCTCCCGGACCCGGCATCCACTTGAGCTGGGGTCTGGTCCTGGTCGGTCTGTCGATCGGTTCCGCAATCGGCGCCTGGCTGGCTCGGACCGTCGAAATGACCGCGATGCCGGAAATGGTGGCGCTCTTCAACGGCTTCGGAGGTGGAGCTTCGCTCCTGGTCGCGATGGCGGTCTTCTGGGGCGACTACTTCGCGCACGACGCGATCTCCGGACAACCCGCCGCGGGGGTCGCGAGCCTGGGTTTGACCGGCCCGGTGGTCTGGGTGGTCGCCATCGTGCTCTCGGTCCTGGTCGGCGGGGTCACCCTGACCGGTTCCCTGGTCGCGATGGGCAAACTCTCCGGAAAGATCCCGGGAGGCTCGATCCTGCTCAAGGGTCGCCATCTGCTGAACCTCGCCCTGCTGCTCCTCGCGGTCTTGCTCGCCTGGTCGATCGGCTGGTCCACCCACGGCGGGCTCGCGGTGGCACTGCTCTTCCTGTTGGCGCTGGTGTCGATGGCTCTGGGGATCCTGGTGGTGATCCCCATCGGCGGCGCCGACATGCCGGTGGTGATCTCCCTCCTGAATTCCTACTCCGGGATCGCCGCCTCGATGGCCGGTTTCGTGATCGGCAACTCGCTCCTGATCGTCGCCGGAGCGCTGGTCGGCGCTTCGGGCCTGATCCTCACCAATCTGATGTGCAAGGCCATGAACCGTTCGCTCCTCAACGTGCTGGTGGGGGGGTTCGGCGGCGATTCCGGCGGTGGTGGCGACCACAGCGACTACACCAACGTCAAGAGCGCCTCGCCCGAGGAAGCGGCGATGATCCTGGAGGACGCGATGAAAGTGATCATCGTGCCCGGTTACGGGATGGCGGTGGCCCAGGCCCAGCACGTGGTCAAGGCCCTCGGTGTGGAACTCGAGAAGCGGGGCGCCGAGGTCTCCTACGCGATCCACCCGGTCGCGGGACGCATGCCCGGCCACATGAACGTACTGCTCGCCGAGGCCGACGTCCCCTACGAGCAACTCTTCGAACTGGAGCGCATCAACGACGAGTTCCGCAACGCCGACGTCGCGATCGTGATCGGCGCCAACGACGTCGTGAACCCCGCCGCCACCGATGACCCCAGTTCGCCGATCGCGGGGATGCCGATCTTGAACGCGGCCGACGCGGGGACCGTGCTGGTGATCAAGCGCTCGCTCAGTCCCGGCTACGCGGGGGTCAAGAACCCGCTCTTCGAGCGTGACAACACCCTGATGTGCTTCGGGGACGGCAAGGCCTTCGTGTCCGCCGTCCTCGACGAGCTGAAGGAGGGGTGACCCTGCGCCTCGCAGCGCGCTCGCTGCTCTTCGTCCTCTGGACGGCCGTCTCCGCACTGGTCGCCCTGCTCGGTCGAGTGCTGCTGTGGCCGAGTCCGGTGCTCGCCGCGCGCTGGGCGGGCATGGCCTGCTGGCTGTGGGGACGCGGCGCCTGCCCCGCTCTCGGTCTGCGGGTGCGGGTCGAAGGGCCCCCGCCCCCGCCCGGTTCCTTCGTGGCCTGTAACCACGTGAGCTGGTCGGACATCCTGACCCTGGGTTACGCCTGCCGGGCCGTCTTCATCGCCAAGGTCGAGATCTCGCGCTGGCCGGTGATGGGCTGGCTCGGGCGGATCGGCAACACGATTTGGGTGGATCGGCGGCGCATGCGCGACACCGCCCGGTTGCGGGAAGTCCTGCACCGCTATCTGTCGCGCGGGGTGCGGATCAACATCTTCGCGGAGGGAGGCGCGGGCAGCGGGGAGGTCATCCGCCCCTTTCGGCCTCCGCTCTTCGAATCTCCCGCCGCGCTGGGCGTGCCCTGCGTACCCACCGTGATCCGCTACGCGGATTCCCGCTATTGGTGGCCGGATGAACAACCCCTGATCCGGCACTTCCTGGCCGTCGCGCGACTACCGCGTTCCGAGGTCGTGGTCCGTTTCGGCGAGCCCGTGACCGGGATCACGGATCGCAAGGAACTCGCCGCCGAATTGCATCGACGCGCCGCAGCGCTCTATGGGCCCAGCCCTCAGGCCGCGGGCCGCGGGTCCTGACCGGGCAGGACCAGGGCTTCGCTTCGCGTGGTGGCCTGCGGATCCGGGGTCCCTCGTGGTCGCCGCATCCCATCCCGCGAGGCTTGCAGGAGTGCCTTGATCTCCAATTCCTGGAGGAGCTGGAGCACTTCGGCGGAGCAGCGGTTGAAGATCTCGCCCCGTTCCCGGAGTTCGTCGTAGTCGGCGTCGTTGCCCGCCGCCTTGAGCAGTTGCGCCGCCAGCAGATGGAGGCGATTGTGGGGCTCTTCGAGGGCGTCGAAATGCGGGTCGCCCGCGAAGATCCGCCCGATCCCGTAGTACCAGCGCCCGAAGCGACAGTTGTAGGGGCTCAGTTCCACCCGGTCGATCGAGCGCGCGGCCTCCTTGCGATAGGTGGCCAACACCCTCTCCATCAGCGAGCGCCGCCACTGGATGTGATCCAGGCCGATGTGGTGGAGCAGACCGATCGGCATGCCCGACCAGCAGGGGTCGGCGGCGACGAATGCATGGAAGGCATCCAGGGGAATGGGCCGACTGATCCAGAAGCCCTGGGCTTCGGTACATCCGGCGTGCAGCAGGTACTCGAAGATCTGTTCGGACTCCACCCCCTCCGCCACCACCTTCAGATCCATCTCGTGGGCCATGCGAATGCTCGCCAGCACGATCGAGGCGCACTTCGCCGATTCCATCAGGCCCATCACCACCCCCTGGTCGATCTTCACGATGGTGAAGGGAAGCTTGTGGAGAGTGTCGAGGGAGGAGTAACCGGTCCCGAAATCATCCATCGCCAGGGCGATGCCCGCATCCACCACCGCATCGAGGCCCTCACGGAGACGAGGATCGGTGGTGGCGGCCACGGTCTCGGTGAGTTCCACCTGGAGCTGATGCCGCGAAACCATGCCGGTATGGACCGCACGCAGGATGGTGTCCACCATCTCCCGGCTCTGGAGGTCCTTGGCGGAAATGTTGAACGCCACCTGGAATTCCCCGAAAGCGTCCTGCATCTTGCGGTAGTCCACGCAGAGTTTGGGGAACATCGCCTGGGTGATCTGGGTGATGAAACCGCTCTTCTCGGCGAGGGGGAGGAACTCCCCGGGGGGAATGATCCCTTCCCCGGGTTTCCGCCAGCGCAACAGGGCCTCGCAGCCGCACACCCGACCGGTCAGGAAGGAGACCTTGGGCTGATACCAGAACTCGAATTCCTCCGCTTCGAGGGCGTGTTCGAGCTGTCGGAGCGAGTAGGAGGGGTTTGCCATGAAGAATCGAGGGAGGCCGAAGCCCGTTCCTACCCATCGGCAATCCCCGTCCGGGGGTTGAATGCCCTGGTGGGGAAAAACCAGGAAAGGAGGCCCTAGCGGCCCCCGCTTCCCCGGCCGCTGCTCCCCCGACCCCCTCCGAAAAAGCCCCTGAAGTTGTTCTGCGACTCGTGATACTGATCCAACTGGGTCGGGGTCAGCACGGTCAGGAGTCGCTGGTCCGATTCCTCCCGGAGCTGGGTCATCTGTTGACGGATGGTCTCCCGGTCGAAACCCGCGGGTTCCTTGCGCATCTGGGCGAAGATCTCCGCTCGTTTGGCGTCCTGTTCCACCAATACCCGGGTCATTTCCTGGGCCTGGGTCTCGGTCAGGCCGAGCTGGTCCCGAAGTCGGTCCACTTGCCGCTGGATCCGCGCCTGGCGCAGCTCGGCGGCCCGTTTCTGCTCCGCGGCCCGTTTCTGAGCGGCCCGCTGATCCAGGATCTCCCCGATCTGCTGGTCCAGCACTTCGGGGGGCAGGACCGCGACCGCCCCGGGGCCCCCGGCATCCGGCGCCGGGGGAAGGGCCCGTCGTCCCGCGCCTGGCGCCTCCTCGGCCCGGGAAGCACTGGCGAGCCGTCCCTGGATCAAATCCAGTTCCACGCGCAGACTCTCCAGCTCGGTCCGAAGCTCCTGAGCGGTCTTTCCCGCCTGCTCCGCGGCATCGGCGGAACGCCCCGCGGCCTCCTTGGCCTCCTGGAGGGCTGCCTGGGTTCCACTTCCCTCCGCTGCCGCTCCCGG
Organism: uncultured Planctomycetales bacterium; assembly: GCA_964454065.1. Taxonomy (GTDB): domain Bacteria; phylum Planctomycetota; class UBA1135; order UBA1135; family UBA1135; genus CAYVRL01. The sequence continues at coordinate 5,155 of CAYVRL010000048.1, forward strand.
GGACTGGGCCAGGAAAGCGCCGAGGAAACCGCCTCCGAGGCCGGCGACCAGGGCGAGGGTGAAGGTGACGGGAAGCGGTCGGTTGGTCATGAGCGTGGAGGGGTACCGGAACGGGAAGCGCACCCGGTCCAGCATAACCCGAAGTCTCCAGGGGGGTTCCGCCGCCGCGCGAGGAGGGTCGTCCTCCTTCCCCCCTTCCTACAGACCGGTGAGCATGGGAATACCGAAGCTGACCGCGATCCAGACCAGGATGCTGAGGGGGATCCCGAGGCGGAGGAAGTCGGAGTAGCGGTAGCCGCCGGGGCCATAGACCATCAGGTTGGTCTGGTGGCCGATCGGGGTGGCGAAGCAGATCGAGCCCCCGAAAGCCACCGCCAGGATGAAGGCCCGCATCAGGGTCTGGGGGTCGCCGGTGAAGGAAGGATCCTTGCCCAATTCGATCGCGGCTTCGATCGCCACCGGAGTGAGCAGCACCGCGACCGCGCTGTGGGAGATCAACGCGTTGAAGAGGACGCACAGGAAGACCAGACCGGAGAGGACGACCGCCGGACCATAGCCCTGCAAGGCCCCGACCAGCCCATGGGCGAAGAAGGCCGCGGCCCCGGTCTTCTCCATCGCGGAACCGAGGGCCAGGGTGCCGATCACGAAGATCAGGATCGGCCAGTCGATCGCCCGATAGGCGCGGCGTGCGGTCAGACAACCACTCGCGACCATGGCCAGGGCCCCGGAGAGGGCCGCGACCGGCAGAGGAATCAGGCGGATCCGAAACAGGGAATAAAGGGAGAAGAGCACCACCACCCCGCCGGCGATGGCCAGGGCGCGGCGCGCGTGGTCACGCAGGAGCACCCACTGATGTCCACCGCGCAAGACGTAGAAGTCGGAGCTGACCCGGAACTTCCCCATCGCCTTCTCGTCTCCGCAGACCAGGAGCAGATCACCGGGGCGAACTTCCAGTTCGGAGGCGCGCTCGCGGATGTGCTGGCCGGCACGCAGCACCGCCACCGTGACCGCACCGAAATCGCGCCACAAGTGCAGATCCCCGACCTTGCGCCCCACCATCGAGGAGTGCGGAGAGACCGCGACCTCGAAGAACTCCATCGACTTGGGGTCGAAGTTCACGTCGTGGATCATCTTGAGACCCAAGCGCGAACGGAGATTGGCGATCCCGTCGGCACTGCCACGGAGCATCACCACGTCGCCGGCGGCCAGGGATTCGTTGAAGAAGGGTGGCCAGCACATGCGCTCGCCGCGCACGTAGAAGAGGATCTCGGCGCCACTGTCGGCGAAGGCGTCCTTGTAGTTCCGCCCGATCAAGGAGGAAGTGGGGCCGATCGCCAGTTCAGTGACGTATTCCCGCGAGCCCGGCCCCCCGACCATGGTGGAGAAGGAGTGACGACGCGGCAACAGACGACGGCTGAAGAGAGCCATGAAGATCACCCCGCCGATCGCCAGCGGCACCCCCAACGGGCTCATCTCGAACATCCCCAGCGGAGCGTAACCGAGGTTTTCGGCGGCGCCGCTGACCAGGAGGTTGGTGGAGGTGCCGACCAGCGTGCACATCCCGCCCAGGATGGACGCGAAGGAGAGCGGAATCATCAAACGGGAGGCGGGGATTCCGCTCTTGCCCGCGATACCGAGCAGCACGGGGATGAAGACCACCACCACTCCGGTGTTGTTGAGGACCGAACTCACCGCCGCGGCGATCAGGCCCACGAGCAACACCATGCGTCGTTCGCTGCCGCCGCTGTAGCGCAGCACCATGCGGGCCAGGAATTCCACCGCCCCGGTACGGTTCAAGCCCTCGCCGATCACGTAGAGGGCGGCGATGGTCAAGACCGCGTCGTTGCTGAAGCCGTGCAAGGCTTCGCCCGCGTCGAGCACCCCGGTGAAGACCAGGACCACGATCAACCCCAGCCCGATGGCATCCAGCGAGGCCTTTTCGAGGACCAGCAGGATCAGGACCAGGAAGGTCAGTCCGACGACCAGAATGGCGTCGAGTCCCATGCGGGGATCATCCTAGGGGCACGGAGGACGCCGCGCAGCCCTCGCTCGCCCCGACGGCACCGCTACCGACCCGGGAGAGGACCAGGGGGATCGTCCGCGCGAGGATCGGTCTAGCGGTGGGGACGGCTCGAGAGCCCCCCTCCTTCCCTTTCGCGGCGGAAGAAGTCGGCGACGGTGGCGCGTAGGCCGCTCTCGATTCCGATGCTGGGCTGGAAGCCGAGCCGCGTCCGGGCCCGATCGATGTCGGCGCAACTGTGGAGTACGTCCCCCTCGCGGAAGGGGGCGTGGATCGGGCGCACCTCGGCGCAGGCAAGCCCCAGCTCGGCGAGTGCATCCCGCACCAACACGAAGAGTTCCTCCAGGGTGGTGGCATGCCCGAGGCCGATGTTGAAGACTCCGCCCAGGAGTTCGGCCGGAGCCAGCGCGGCCCGAAGATTGGCTTGGACCACGTCCGCCACGGGGCAGAAATCACGGGTGGTGCTGCCGTCCCCGAAGATCCGCGGTCGCTCTCCACGCAGGAACTGCAAGGTCCAGCGAGGGATGACCGCCGCATAGGCCCCCTCTGGATCCTGTCGGGGACCCATCACGTTGAAGTAGCGCAGACCGGCGGTGGGTAGTCCGAAACAGCGCGAAACCAGTCCCGCCTGGATCTCGTTGATGCGTTTACTGGCCGCGTAGGGGGAGAGCGGAGCGCCGATCCGCTCCTCCCGGGCCGGAACCGTGTCCTCGTCTCCGTAGACCGCGGAGGAAGAAGCGTAGACGAAACGTTTGCAGGGGACGGCGCGCGCGGCCTCGAGCAGGGTCTGGAAGCCGTCCACGTTGATCGCGTGGGCGAGGGCGGGGCGTTCCAGGCTGGCCGGAACCGAGACCAGCGCGGCGTGGTGGAGGACGAACTCCACCTCCCGGACCGCCTCGCGGCAGGCCTCGGGGTCGCGCAGGTCGCCTTCGAGGAAGTGGAAACGTCCCCACCCCTCGGGACCGACCAGGGACCGCACCTCCTCCAGATTGCGCGGGTGCCCGGTGGAGAAATCGTCCAGTCCCCAGACCTCTTGTCCGAGGCGGAGGAGTTCCTCCAGTAAGTGCGAACCGATGAAACCGGCGCATCCGGTCACCAGCCAGCGACGGGGGCGTCTGCGCAACCGAGCCGCGAGGTCCTCCAGCGGGGAAAGAGGGGCCGGAGAAGTGGGATCGGGGAGGTCGGGAGACGACACGGCGCTGGAATCCTATACCCTGCCCGCATGCGCATCCCTCGCTTCCGATCGGGGGCGGTCCTGCTCTGCGCCCTCGGGGCCTGCGGGAAGCCGGTGCCGACCCTCCACCACGTGAGCGCGGTGGACCGGAGTTACCCGACCCGGGTGGTGGTACTCGGCCCCTCCACCGTGGAGAACCTGGTCGCCCTCGGGCTCGCGGACCGCCTGGTCGGGGTGTCGGACTACTGCGTGGAGCCCGCGGCCAAGGGGCTACCTCGCGTGGGCGGCCAGATCGACCCGGCCCTGGAGAGGATCGCCGCGCTGCGCCCCGACCTCGTGATCGTCCAAGGTCGACTCCCCGAGCTCGGCCGCTGGTGCGAACGCGCGGGAGTGGCCTTCCTCCCCCTCCACACGGATCGCTGGTCCAGTTGGCTGGAGGAACTCCGCACGCTCGGAAACCGTTTCGGGGTCCCGGATCGGGCCGCCGCCCTGGCCGCGCGCGCGGAAGCCGAGCTCGCGGACCTGCGCGACCGGGTTCCGACCGACCGCCGCCCCGCCCGCTGCCTGTTGGTCGTCGGTCGCCGCGCCGGGGAGGCCTCCGGCCTGGTCGTCGCCGGTGGCCGCTCCTTCCTGAGCGAACTCTTGACCGCGGCGGGAGGGGACAACGTCTTCGCGGACAACGACCGGGACTACTTCGACCTGAACGAGGAAGCCCTGGTGCGAGCGGCGCCGGAAGTGATCTTCGAACTCGTCCCCGGCTCGAAGGAAGACCCCCTGCCCCTCTGGCGTCACGCTTTCCCAAGCCTTCCCGCGGTTCGCGAGGGACGGGTCCGGGTGCTGTGTCAGCCCTTCGTCCTGCTGCCCGGGCCGCGGATGATCGAAACCGCGCGACTATTTCGAAAAGGCCTGTTCGATCAGCTCACACCAGAGGTGCCCGAATAATAGGTGCACTTCCTGGATTCGCGGGGTGTCGTGGCTCGGGGCCCGCACCGCCAGATCGCAGATTCCAGCCAGCAGACCACCATCCCGTCCGGTCACTCCGATCACCCGCGCGCCGCGATCCCGTGCCGCACGCACCGCACGCAGGACGTTCTCGCTGTTCCCCGAAGTACTGATCGCGACCAGCAGGTCCCCGGCGTGCAGATGGGCCCGCACCTGGCGGGCGTAGACCTCTTCCGGGGGATAATCGTTGACCAGGGCGGTGAAGGTGCTGGGATTCACGGTCAGCGCGTGGACGTCCAGCGGTTCGCGTTCGGCGAGGTAGCGGCCCACGAGTTCCGCGGCCCAGTGCTGGGCATCGGCGGCGCTGCCTCCGTTCCCGACCAGGTAGACCCCTCCCGAGCCGCGCAGGGTTTCGATCGCCCATTCCGCCGCCCGCTCCGCCACGTCCAGGAAGTCCTCGTCCAGCGCGGAGTAGGTCTCCACGGCCTCCGCCAGGCGGCGACGGATCAGGGTGCGCGTGGAAGTCATGCCGGAAAGGATACGGTAGGACCCGCCCATGGAGACTGGACTCCAT
>CAYVRL010000049.1:0-9786 GCA_964454065.1 uncultured Planctomycetales bacterium
GGGTCGTCGAGCGCCCTTCCCTTCCTGGCGATTTCGGGAACCTGGTCGCCGATGAAACTGGCGAAACCCTCCACGATCCAATAACCCGCTTCCCCCCTGCCGCTGCGATCCCCGGCCAGGCCGCGTTGATCGAGGAAATGATGCGTGAGTTCGTGGGCCAGGACCCGTTGCAGCCCGCGGCCGTCGGGAAGGTGATCCCCCTTCCTGGGAACGTAGAATCGGGACACCCCGTCGCCGTTGGAATAATAACCCAGGGACCAATCCATTCCCCGATTCCCGCGGCGATGCGCTTCCGCGAGATAGCTTTCCTGGTCAGGGAAGATGCGAAGTTCGAGGGGATGTCCTTCCGGCGATCTCCGCGCGGCGGGAAAGAGGTCTTCCAGGGTGCGTACGGTGACCTCTCCATTGCGCAGGCAGGCCCCCACGACTTCCGGATCGTAGCTCTTGGAGAGGAGGAGGAGGTCCTCGCTCCGAAGGACCAGGGCCTCCGACTTCCAGTAGGGACCACGGTCCTGGAGGAACAATGGATCCTCGGCGGCCAGGAAAGCGGCCCCCGCGGGCAGGATCCGGCGTGCCCAGCGCAGCCACTGGAGACCCCGCTCCTTGCCCTGGGCCAGGAAATCGGGAAAGGAATCGGGAACTTGAGCCAGGAGTTCCTGGGAGTCCGGTCGCATTCCGCACTGGAGGGCCTCCAAGTCCCCCAGCAACAGCGTGGCCACCCCATGGAGGCCGCGCTGCGCGGACCAGTGCGCAGCGCGAAGGAGGGAGGCCGCCAATTCCTTCCGGCTGCGATCTTCCTGCTCCTTCCAGTGCTGGCGCTGTCGCGCGGCGTTCCCCCTCCGGTTCTCCTGGAGGCCGCTCAGTTGGTCGAGCAATTCCTGAGCCCGTTCCTCGGGAAGCCGGAAATGAGCCAGATCCTCGAGGATTCGCCGACAATCGCCCAGGAAACGTAGTTTCCGGTAGGCCTGGAAGTGGGGAAGCAAGCTCCTTCGGCACTCCTCGTCCAGGAATCGGCGCCATCCCCGATACACCTGCCATTCCTCCCCGTAGAGCCGCGTTCCCTCTCCTTCGATCCAGAGGAGAACCTGCTCCTGGGGAATGGGCGGCGGGGAGCTTTCGCCCTTCCGCGCCTCGAGGATCCACCCCTCCTTCCGTGGGTGGTAGGTGCCCGGACGCCAGCTCCCGTCCGCGAGCAGGATACCGTCGCCCTCGTCCAGTCGCCGCAGGGGAGCGGACGGCGAGGGAGGAGGGTCCTCCTTCCCGTTCCGAGGAGGCTGAGCGGCGGCAACGGAGGGATCCCGGAGGGTGGCCGTGGAATAGAAACGAAGTCCATTGGCGCCTTGTCGGTGGAGTAAACCCGGCCCCGCCACGGGAATCGAAGGCCAGCTCGGGTCCATTTCCGGGAGACACCAGAGCACCCTTCCCGATTCCAGCTCCAGGGCGAAATTGCCGGCGAACGCCACTCCCCGGGCGCGGGTGATTCGACCCGGCTGCGAACCGGGAGGAAGCGAATCCTTGGCGAACAGAGGGTGATGAGCACCATCCGCCTTCTGGAGGAGCAAATTGCCCTCCGCATCGAAGCCGACGATGCCGTCCTTCCAGGGAATGGGAAGCGAAACGATGGGGGAGAGGTGATCGGGATGGACGAAGGCCGGAAAGTGCTCGTTGGATTTGGGGTCGATCCAGACCTGGGGACCGCGCACGAACCAGAATCCAGAGGAGAAGCCACCGAAGGGGAGGAGGGAGCAGGCTTGCTCTTCGCCGTCTCCCGCCGGGAAAGCAGACGTTCTGAAGGTGTACAGGGACGGTTCGTCACGGGAACAAAAGCGGATCTCGAGCCCCTGGGAAACAGGTGACCGGAAGACTTGCGCGATCTGCTCGCTTCCGACGCAGGGCCGCCCCAAGCCTGGATCTCCCGCGGCATCGAGATCCTTCAACGTGTTCAGGGAAAGTCGATGCAAGCGGCCGGCGCGGAGGAAGACCTCGTCGCCATCGACGAGGGGAGGGGAGAGCCCCTGCAGGTCCTTGCGTTTCTTCTTGAGGAAGAAGCGCCCCTTCTTCAGACGATGGGTGGCGAGACCTGCAGCGGAATCGACCAGGACGAGATCGTTGGAGACCGCCAGGGAGAGCCGACGCGCGTCGGGCAGTTTCGTGTGCGCGAGGACATCTCCGCTCTCCAGATCCAGGGCGAGCAGATCGGCTCTCCCCTTGCCCTTCGCAACGCAAACGAACACGTGCCTCCCCCAAAGCACCGGGCCCGCCAGGAGTCCGTCCGCGAAGTCCTGCTCCCAGCGGAGCACGGGAGGAGAGGCCAGCGGTTCCACGTCCACCGTGCGGTCTCCCAGAGAGTTCGAAGCATCCTGATTCCAGTACTGGGCGGCGAGATCCTGGGCGCGGGCGGCGGGAGGATGGGGAACGGGGAGGAGGAGGAGCGGAAGGAGGACGAACATTCCATCGAAATGGAGAAGGAGAGTGCGGGTGCCCCGACGAGGGGGAAGCGTTTCCCCTATTCCACCCGATGGGACCGGAGATCGGGGGGGAGGACGTGGTCGAGGCCCGGTTCCAGGATGCGGATCTTGCAGGCCGCGACGATGGCCTGGATCTCGGACCGGGGATCCTCGGTCTGGAAGGGGTACATGATCAGGACGTGCCGGACCTCGCTGCGGTCTTCGGAGGGTTGGTCCCCGCGCTGGTAGCTCTCGATCTGGAGCAAGTGATACCCGTATTGGGTCAGGAAGGGCCCCTTGAGTTCTCCGACCTTGCCGCTGTGGGCGAGGCGATCGAAGGGTTGCACCGCGACCTCGTGTCCGAAGCGATAGCGCCCGTCCGGGGTAGGGGCTTCGTCGTCCTGGCTGTATTTCTTCACCACTCTTTCCCAGGGCACCCCTCCCTCCAGCTCCTTGCGGGCCGCCTCGATTCGGCCGCGCATCGAGAGGAGCGCACTCGAGAAATGGGCTTGCACGGCTTTGAGCGGGACCAGGGCGGCGACCGCGTCACGGAGCAGGATGTCCACCGAACCGGGACGGAAGGTCCGGTAGTAGGCGACGAGTTCATTCAGCTCGGCGGCGGTGATCGCCTGCCCATCCACTTCGAGCAGGGGGCGGTCGTGATCGAAGGGAGGACGAGCACGCGGGTCCGCGGGCCGGGGGGTGGTCTTCGGATCCGCCTTCGCGGGGGGACCCACCGCGGCGAAGGGATTGGCACCGGCTCCGGGCGTGGGACTCAGGACGGGCTGGCGGGCAGCGCTCGGAGTCTTCGCGGGTTCGGGGCCGGGAGGCGGCGGGGCTTGCTTGCGGATCAGGGGAGCCTTGGCCCCACGGGTGGGAGGAGTGGGAACCGGTTCCTGGGCGGAGGAAGCGGTCGGGGAGAGAGCCAGGAGGAGGACGGGTAGGAGGAGAGCGAAGCTGGGGCGGAGGATGCGATCCATGGTGGTGCGGAAATCCTAGCGGATTCGCTCGCAAACGGCCCTTGTCCTCGAGGCCTCCGGCGGCGACCATGAGCGCATGGAGGAACTCCACGACTTCCGCAGCTTCCGGGCCAAGGGGCGCCCGACCGTCGAGCTGGACGGCGGGCAGGTCCTGGCCGCGGCCGCGGACGTCCCGGAACTGCGGCGGCTGGGCCTGGACACCGTCGAAGGTGCGCTGCGGTTCTGCGCCGGGGAGAAGGTCCGCGAGGCGGGCCCCCGCTGCACCCGTCGGGTGGAGACCCGGCACGGCATCTGGTACTTGAAGACCCACCATGGTCTTCCCCTGCGGCGCCGGATCGCCCTCTCCGTGGCCGGGGCGGCGAGTCCCGCGCGCCGCGAATGGGACAACCTCGGTGCCTTGCGGCGGGCCGGCTTCGACGTGGCCGAAGCGGTGGCGGTGGGGGAAGCCGCGGCCGCGCTCGGGGCCTCGCCGCGTTCCTTCCTGGTCATGCGGGAAGTCCCGGGTCCTTCCCTGGCGACCTTGCTGCGCGAGGGTTTCCCCGAGGTCCACCAGCAATCCGCCGCCAGGACGCGGCGCCGGGTCCTGCGCGACCTCGCGGGTCTGGTTCGCCGCTTCCACGCCAATGGTTTCTACCATCGGGATCTCTACCTGGCCCATTTCCTGGTCGCCGAGGATCCGCGTTGGGGTCGGCCCTACCTGATCGACGTGGAGCGGGTCGAACAAGGGTTTCCTCCTCGCCGCCGTTGGCTGGTCAAGGACCTGGCCGCCCTCCACACTTCCGCTCCCGCCGCCGTCAGCCGCGCCGACCGCCTGCGCTTCCTGCTCGAGTACCTGTGCAAGTCGCGGCTGGATCCGCTGGTCCGGCGCTGGATCCGGGAGATCCTGGCCAAGAGCGCGCGGATGGGCCGACACGTGCCGCGCCACCCGTGAACCCCTTCCTACCGACGCAGGGAGACGCCTCGAAGCGCGTCGCTCACCCCCATCGCAGCCTCGAACTGGAGGATCTCCGCCACGAGCCGGTGCGGAGTCAAGCGGCGCGGCTCAAGGCCTTCCTGCGCGGGATGTTCCTGCGCGGACAGCCGGTCGCGGTCAACGGGGTCGCCCATCTGCGTTTCTACGTGCGCGGTTTCAAGCTCTGGGAGTACGCCAGCGGGCTGGCGGCGGTCGCGGGCGAGGAAGCGCAACGGGTCCTGGACTTCGGCGGCGGCGGCACGCTTCCCGCTTTCTATCTGGCCGCTCGCGGCGCCCGGGTGGACGTCCTGGACATCGATTCCCGCTTGGTGGATCTCTCCCGTCGCGCCGCCCGCCGCCATCGCTGGCAGCTCCGCGCCGAAAGCACCGATCTCACCATCCAGGCCCCGCCGCCGGGCTGGGAGGGTTACGATCTGATCCAGAGCTACTGTGTGCTGGAACACCTCTCCCGAGCCGCGCAGCGCGCCGCCCTCCAGCGGCTGGCCGCGGCCCTGCGTCCCGGCGGTCGCATGGTCCTGAGTTTCGAGTTCGGTCCCGAAGCCCCCGGCGAGGGCGCCCTCCACGACGCCGCCGAGGTCGAGGAGATGGTTGCCGCGACCGGTTTGTCGTGGTTCGGTCCCGCCGGCTTCCAGGACTCCCGGGGGCGTTTCCCGATGGACATGCGTCATCTCGATCGCCATTTCACGTTCGGGCTGGTGGCCCTGGAGCGTCTTCCTTGATGCGAGGGGCCGGCGCATGAATCCCCGCGCATTCCTCCACGAGGTCGCGCCCCGAGACGGCTTGCAGAACGAGGGCGTGATCCTCTCCACTGGACAAAAGCTGGAACTCCTGCGCTTGCTCGCCGCTACGGGCGTGGATTCGGTGGAGATCGGTTCCTTCGTGCGTCCCGACAAGGTGCCCCAACTCGCCGACGCCGAGGACCTGTGCGCGCGTTTGCGCGAAGCGCCCTTCCGCTCCGGGGTGCGCTGGGTGGGGTTGGTCGCCAACGAGCGGGGTTACGAGCGCTATCGGGCGACCGGCCTGGATGCGTTGACCCTCCTGGTCTCCGCCTGTGAGGCCCACAGTCGTGCCAACGTGAACCGCGGCGTCGCCGAGGCACTGGAGGACAACCTGGAGATCCTGCGCGCCGCCCATGCCGACGGGCACCCGGTGCGGGCGGTCTGCTCGATGGCCTGGGGCAGTCCGGTGGATTGTCCTCCGGACCCGGAGCTGGTGCTGGAGATCCTGAGTGCCTTCTTCGAAGCCGGCGCGGACACCTTGCTCCTCGCCGACACCGTCGGGCACGCCCGCGCCGCCGAGGTCCGCGCGCTGCTGGAGCGGGCGCTGGAAATCGTTCCTGGGGAACGCCTCGGCCTCCACATGCACGACACCTACGGGCGCGCAACCGAGAGCGTGGGCATCGCCTGGGACCTCGGCCTGCGCCATTTCGATGCCGCGGCGGGTGGTTGTGGGGGTTGCCCCTGGGCTCCGGGAGCCCCGGGCAACCTCGCCACCGAGACCCTGCTCGAGTGCTTGTCCGCCCGCGGCGCCTCCTTCCGGGCCGATCCTTCCGCCTTGGCCTCGGCCACGGCTTTCCTGGCGCGCAGCCTGGGAACCACCCTGCCGCGCCGCGACCATCTCCCCGAACCCGACTTCCCCCGATGAGCGGCGAGGACCCCGTACTCTGCACGCGCGCCGACCACGTGGCCTGGTTGACCCTGAACCGCCCCACGCTGCGCAACGCGCTCTCCCTCTCGACCTTGCGGCGCCTGCGCGCCCTGCTCGCCGAACTCTCCGTCGATACCGAGACCTGGGCGGTCGCGATCACCGGTGCCGGGGACCGCGCCTTCTGCGCCGGCGCCGACCTGAAGGAGCGCCGCGGCATGGACGAGGAACAGGTACGGGTCTTCGTCCGCGAGATTCGCGCCACCCTGGACGACCTCGCGGCCCTGCCCCAGCCGACCCTGGCGGTCTTGAACGGCTCCGCCTTCGGCGGGGGCTGCGAGTTGGCGCTGGCCTGCGACTTGCGTCTGATGGACGAAACCGCGCGCATCGGTCTCACCGAGACCAGCCTCGCGATCATCCCCGGCGCGGGAGGGTGCGTGCGGCTCCCGCGCCTGATCGGGGTCGCGAAGGCCAAGGAATTGATCCTGCTCGCACGGCGCCTGGAAGCGAAGGAAGCGCGCGAGATGGGCCTCGTCCACGACCTCGCCCCCGCGGGCGGGGCACGCGTGGCCGGGGAGGACCTGCTCGCTCGTCTCTTGCGGAACGGTCCGCTCGCCTTGCGGGCCGCGAAGGCCGCGATCGACGGGGGCATGGACCTTCCCATCCAGGAGGCCCTGGCCCACGAGTTCTCCTGTTACCAGCGCATCCTGCCCACCGCGGATCGCCTGGAGGCCCTGACCGCCTTCGCCGAGAAGAGGAAGCCGCGTTTCCGGGGCGAGTGAACGGCTCGCCTTCCCCACGGAGTAGAATCGCGGACCCTCCGATGGCTTCCGACTCCCCCTCCCGTCCGGGGCGCGCGGCGGCGGCTGGTGCCGCACTGGGCGCGGTTTCCGCCGTTCTGCTCTCCGCCCCGGCCCTGACCCGCCCCTTCCTCCCCGGCCTCGCCTTCTGCGTCCTGCTCCCGGCCTCGCTCGGCGGCCTGTTGGGCGCCTCGCTGGGGCTGCTCCCGCTTGGCCGCGGGTCCTGGGCGGCCGCGCTCGGGGCCTCGTTGGGCGCCGCCCCCTGGCTCGCGGTCGCCGCCGCCCCGATCGCGCGCCTGCCCTGGGCCGCTGCCCTGGGAGCCCTGCTGGCGGTCGGCGTCGCTTCCTTCGCCGCGCTCCCCACGCGACGCCTGCCCCGGGCGGTCTTCCCGATCCTCCCCCTCCTCCTGTTCCTGATCCCCCGCCAGGGCACGATTCCGCTACCCGGCGAACGTCCGGTCGTGGTCCTGGGCTTCGATGCCGCCACCTGGGAAGTGATCGACCCCTGGATTCGAAGCCGCGATCTCCCCGCTTTCGCCGAGCTGCGCCAGGACGGCGCCACCGGAGTCTTCCGCTCCGAGGAGCCGAGTGCCTCCCCCCGCGTCTGGACCACGATCGCGACCGGGGTTTCTCCCGAGAAGCACCGCATTCTCTCCTTCGCCTCGCGCCGTCCCGAACTCGCGGCGGGTCGGATCTGGAACGAAGCCTTGGCCCATGGCAAACGCGCCGGGGTGGTGGGTTGGTTGGTGAACTGGCCTCCCGAAGCCGGCTTGTCCTTCTCGACCCCGGCCTGGCCGGATGGGGGGGATCTCTCTCGACCCGCGGCCGCGGACTTCGTCAAGCGCATGGACATGCTCCACAAGAGCGGGGTGCCGCTCCTCAGCGTGCAGATGTTGCCGCTCGGTCTCTCCGCGATCGCGGTCTCCACTGCCGACGACGCCTGGCGCATGCTCGACGACGCCCGGGTGCTGGTCGCCGCCGGGGACGACGAAACCCTGGTGGACTCCCGCCTGCGGCTCTTGCGCGCTCGGCTCAAGACGGATCTCTTCCTGGAACTCCTGGATCGCGAGCGGCCCGACTTCGGGGCTCTGGTCACGTATCCGACCGACCAGTTCGGCCACAAGTACTGGCTGACCCATCAGCCGGAACTCTTCCCCTCCCAATCCCCGGAGGAGCTTCGCGCCCACGGGGATCTGATCCTCGCCGCCTACGCGCAAGCCGACCGTACCCTGGGCAAGGTGAGGGCTCGTCTCGACCTGGAGCGCACGACCCTCTTCGTGGTTTCCGATCACGGCATGGAGGGCTTGCCGGAATCCGAGGGGGGCGGTCGGCTGGTGAAGGTCAGTGCCGAGAAGTTGCTCCCTCCGCTGGGACTGGACCAGGGTTTGCGTTCCGATTACCTGAACGAGCGCTTGATCCTCACTCCCGCGACCGGCGGCGAGGCCGGAACCGTCGCTCTCCAGAGGGCGGCGAAGGTGCTGGGTGCGATCCACTTCGCCGATCGGGAGGGCGGTCCCTGGATCGTCGAGGAGGACGATGGCCGTGGATACGTGGCCGTGCGTCCCGTGCACCGCGGCCGGATACCCGAGGGGGAGATCGAATTCGCCGGGAAACGGATTCCCGCCTCCGCGCTCTTCTTCACCGACCTGGAGTCCGGACGCCACACCTTGCACGGCATTTGCGCCGTTCTCGGTCCGGGGGTGCTGCCCGGGGCTCGGATCCAGGATGCGGGTTTGCGCGATCTCGCTCCCTCTGCACTCTACGCGCTGGGCCTGGCCCTCCCCGAGGCCCTGGAGGGGAAACCCTTCCAGCCCTGCTGGAGCCCCGAGGTTCTGGCTGCCCGGCCTCCGCGGAGTCGCCCCGGCGCCCTCGCCCCGGCGCCCAAGGTCCAGGGGCAGAGCACCGACGAGGATTACACCCGACGGGCCCTCCAGGAACTCGGCTACGCGGAGTAGCCCCCCGGCTCGATCCCCTCCGTGAGCGGCGAGGGGCTCAGAGCTTGAGCTTGCGGTACTTCCCGGCCCGCGATTCGGGGCCGAGTCCCTCTTCCTCGCGGCGTTCCTCCAGCCACTCCGAATACTCGCTGTAGTTGCCGTAGAAGAAGGTCGTGCGCGCGTTGCCCTCGAAGGCGAGGATGTGGGTGCAGACGCGGTCGAGGAAGTAGCGGTCGTGGCTGACGATGAACATGCAGCCCGCGTAGTGTTCGATCGCTTCCTCCAGGACCCGCGTGGTGGGGAGGTCGAGGTCGTTGGTGGGCTCGTCGAGGATGATCAAGTTGCCGCCGACACGCAGCATCTTGGCGAGTTGCACCCGGTTTCGTTGCCCGCCGGAGAGTTGTCCGACCTTCTTCTCCTGATCGGCGCCCTTGAAGTTGAAGCGGGAGACATAAGCGCGGGCCTGGATCTCGCCGCCGCCGAAGGGGAGGAACTCCAGTCCCCCCGAAATCTCCTCGTACACCGTGAGTTCGTCGTGGAGTTCGGCGCGACGTTGATCCACGAAGCAGATCTCCACCGTCTCTCCGATCTCCACCCGACCACGGTCCGCCCGTTCCAGGCCCGCGACGATCTTCATCAAGGTGGTCTTGCCCGCCCCGTTGGGACCGATCACGCCCACCAGCGCGCCCGGAGGCAGCTCCAGATTCAAGTCCTGGAACAGGAGATGGCCGTCGTAGCCCTTCGAGACCCCCTCCAGGATCAGGACTTTGTTCCCCAATCGCGGACCCGAGGGAATGACCAGGTCGATGGTGTCGGGTTTCAGGTTCTCCTGCTCCTCGCAGAGCTGGTCGTAACGTTGCAAACGGGCCTTGTTGCGCCGTCCCCGCGCCTTGGGGTTCTGGCGTACCCAATCCAGTTCGCGCTTGAGGCGCTTGCGGCGCTTCTCCTGTTGCCGCTGCCCCCGTTCGATCTCCTTCTGCTTGGCCTCCAGGTAGACCGAGTAGTTGC
>CAYVRL010000050.1:0-9642 GCA_964454065.1 uncultured Planctomycetales bacterium
GTTCCGGTCGGAATCCAGCATCGTCCAGTCGAGGCTCTCCAATCCCGCCAAATGGGCTCGCGGAACGTGGCAGACTTCGCAGGCGAGCTTGCGGAAGTGCAGGGCCCGATAGGGGAGCCAATCGTGGCTCACCGTGGGGTCATGGCAGGATTCGCAACGCCGCATCGAATCGTCGAATTCGGACGCGGAATCCGGAATCGAACTCCGACCCTTGGCGAACTGGTGCAGAGGGCGCTGGAGGAAAGCGGCGAAGTCCATTCGCCGAGCGTCGAAACGCAGGTGCGCGGGCCGGGAACGATCGGACTCTTCCTTGAAGATCGGATCGTTCAGGGAATAGTGACAATCCGTACAGGAAAGGAGGCGAGCGGCGTGAACGTCCCAAGGCCGGGAGAGGGAGTCCTTGCCCCGAACATTCATCGCCGAATCGCTGATGCGTTGCCCGGCGAAGAGCTGACCGGTGGCCGAAGTCATCCAGCCATGGGGCTCTCCAACCCGCACCATCAGGGGCTCTTCCCCTTCTCGGACTTCCCCGTGACAGGCGGCACAGTTCTGGCTGCTCGGAGCCTGGATTCCCAGGACTGAGGGTTCCACCGCCCCCTCGGCATCGAAGAGGTCTCGATTCCACGCCCAGGACCCCACCCGACCGTGGATCAGCGGTGTAGCCGCCAGGGTCGCCGTGGCGGCCCAGGAGTAGTCGCCGGCCTGCAAGGCTTGTTCCCGGGCTTCCAGATCCGGGGTGCGAACGTGGCAGAGGAAGCAGTCCATTTCCTCGCCCAGTGCCTCGGTGGCCCCTCCCCCGGGGTGGCGAAGACCGTACGTCCTGGCCCAACGGCTGAGGGCATCCGGGTCCGTTCCCAGATTCCCCGGCAATGCGTAGACGGTGGGATCCCAGCGCCCGAACCATCCCGGCCCACGATCCCAGGGCCGCAATCCGGAACCCGCGGAGAGTCGATCCGCGCCGGCGAGGGCGTGGAAACTGTGTTCCGCGATGTATCGCGTGTCGTGGCATGCGCCACAGGTCTTCATCGTGGAGAGAGGACCTCCGCTATCTCGGACCAGAACACCCTGCGCATCGAGCAACGGTACCTTGGGGTGCATCTGGGAGACGGGGCTCTGAGCGGCCGACGGCGCAACGGCCTGAGCGAGAATCACGAGGAGAACGAGCATCACATCCCTCCTTCCAGCTTTGCGACCTTGCCGGTCTCGAAACGATTCCCGAGATCGATCGGATCTCCGTCGTAACCGAGCTCCTTCCAGTTCATGCGGCCGTTTTCGCCGTGGCATTGCTCGCATTGCAAGGCCTTCTTCGCCGGAGCGACCATATGGGAAAGCGGCCAGTACATCCTCGTGGGCGCGAATCCGTAGTGTCCGCTATAGTCCTGTCCGGCGACCTTGGCCCCGTCTCGCAAAGCGCTGGGCCAATCGAAGGTGCTCCAGTAAGCGTCCTTGCCGAAAGTATGAGGAACCAGGAAGACATCATGGACGGTGTCGTATGGCTGCTTCCCGCGATGGACCTTGAATGGCCAGATCTTGGCCTCGGGATCGTGGATGTCTCCGCGCGGCCCCGCCAACACCGTTTCCTCGGCCGGATCCATCCGGTCCCCGATCAAGTAGTGGTCGGCGCTGCCGTCGTACCAGGTGTACTCGGGAATCACATTCTCCCCATACTCGAAGGCCCCCTTGATGGCCAGATACTGATGGGGATCATCGATCTTCTTCTCCCGCGTCTTGTCTCCGGCTTGGGACCAGTCCCAGTAGATCTTGGTGCCCTCGTCGACCGCGTAGTACGGGATGTGGCAAGTCTGGCAAGCGACACTGTCGGTGTGGGCGTTCAGACGCTGATCCCGATGGGGAGCGGAATCGTGGCATTTCTCGCAAAGCAGATGATCGTGGTCATCCACGCTGACCGAAATCGATCGCCCGGGAATCTGGTGCTCGTCCCCTCGATGACAATCCACGCACACGAAACCATGGCCGCCCATGTGGACGTCGAGGCGCTCGGAGGGATGGAGAAGGGAATTGTCGAGGTCCCCGTGTTTGACCGCGTTGCCCCCTCCGCCGCGGAAGTGGCAGACCCCGCAATTCAAACGGTTGGGCCTCGCGACACTCTTGGCGCAGGCCATCAGGTCCACCGAGGGATCGGGTAGACCGGCTTTTCCGGAACCCTTGAAGTATGTACCGGTCTGGTCATGGCAGACCAGGCAGTCCACGAGCTCGGGATCGTCGAAGTCGAAACTGTCGTCCCGCCAGCCGTAACCCGCGTGGCAGATCGTACACGCGGGCCAATTGGATTGGATGCTGATACAGAAGTTGTTCATCAGGTTCTTCTTCCCGATGGCGATCTTTCCCTTGTGCCCCGGCACTTCCACCGGCTCACCCGTCCACTTCCAGTGGGCGGTCTGCATGACCTCGTGGGATGCATCCTCGTGGCACTCCAAACAAGCCCGGGTCACGTCCGGTCCCGTGGCAAAGGTCTTTCCCGTGAAGAAAGTGCTGTGATCGGTATGGACGAGATGATCGGGGACCTCGGCCCAGGGTCCGGATCGTGAGAAACCACAGGCAGTCAGGGAAAGAGCGAGGAGCGACATCGAAACCGCCACCCGTGGGTTCATCCAGACCTCTTTCCGGATCGTGGACATCTTCTTCAGCAACAGGGATTCCGGGATGGAATCAGTCGGCCAGGGATTCCACACGGCTGCGGGCTTCCTTGCCCATGGCCATGCGCACCAGCTCGCAAGCTTGCCCGACTTCCAGGCAAGCCAGCTTGACGTGAAGGAAGCGGCCGTCCCGACGCGTGCGGATCAACCCCACGCGGGCCATCTTGGCCAAGTGTTGGGAGAGACCGGCCTTGGTGATGCCGAGCAAATCCAGGAGGTGGGCGGAGGGCATCTCCCCCCCGGCCTCATGCAAGTGGTGGAGGATCAGGAGCCGAATGGGATGCCCCATCGCCCGGCAGTATTCGGCTTGCAAACGAAAGGATTCCGGATCGGGAACCCGTGGGAGGGAGGGACGATTCATGGTTGCTCAGAATGGGTTTCAAAGAGTTCATAAACCTCGAAATAACGTCTTCAAGACCCTTTTCAGAATAGATATCCGGCCAGTTCACGAGAACTATAACTACCTGCTGTGCGAAGCATGATTCCCCATTCTTTTTCTCATTCTCGACCGCGCCCGGGTTCGATCGTGCAGCGCAGCCCCGCGGGCGCCTTCTCAGCCTCCGGGCTGTAGAAGGTGAAGGCCCGACGGCTCCCGGGGGGAAGCTCGAACAGTCGACTCCGCGGATCCGTATCGATCGAATCCTCGAGCAAGAAACCGTCCTCGTCCGACCATTCCAGGCGAACGAACACGCGCAGGGTCTTCTCGCTCTCATTGAAAAGGAAGAACTGGGCGGTGGCCCGCCCCGCACGCGATCGCATCTTCAGGTCCTGGACTTGTATGCCATCCACCGAGGACTCGACTCTCAAGCTGACGAGGCCATCATCGAGCTCTTGGATGTCTGGTCCCGAAGCACAGGCCGCGGGAAGCAAGAGCAAACCCACGGGAAGCAGGCTGGTGAGTACGCGCATGACTCTCCCTTATCGGAAGCTTCCAGCTCAAAGTGAACGACTGCGTCACCCCCGCCGAAACGGGGATGACGCAGGAGAAAGGGCTCAGAAATCGACCCGGAAGCCGAGGACGACGCTATCCGTGGACATCGTGTTCTCGACCGTGGATCCGGGAATCGATCCGTAGGCGGGGTGGGCCATCGGCCCCGCCACGGAATTCTCGAATCCGTGGCGGTAGGCGAGATCGAAGAACCAGTTCTCCTCTACGCACCAGCTGGCCCCCAGGGCCACGTGGTTCTGAATGATCCCAGGAGCCAAGACATTGAAGCTGGAATCGGCATCGGAGATCGGGTTTTCGTTGAAGGAGTAACCTCCTCGGAAGCTCAAGCAGTCGTTCACCTCGTACTGGACCCCCAAGGCCAGCACCAGGATGCTATCCCATCCGAAACCGGTCACCGAACCATCGGGGCGGAAACCCGTGGCTTCGAAACCATTGGTGTGGGAATAGTCGATGTAGCGGAGGTCCGCGGCGAGGGTCCACTTCTCGAAACCCGTGTAGGCGGTTCCGAGCGAGACGATCGCCGGGAAGTCCATGTCCTCTTTCAACTGTCGCAAGTTCCCCAGTTCATCCGTGGAGTTGAAGCTGAAGCTTTGCAACCACTGGGTGGTCTTGTAGGAAGCTCCGAAGTTCCAACCCGCGTCTCCTCGGAAGAAGACCCCGACTTGCCCCCCCATTCCCCAGCTCTTCGCGGCGTTGGCTCCGGACGGGTACGTGGCGATGCCATCCCCGTTGGCATCGTCCGGCGGAGAGAAGCAGGCCGGGTCGACCGCCAGGGAGGCCTGGTCGAAGGTCGGGGCGAAACCCACCGACCAACGATCGTCGATCCGATAGGCGAAGGTCGGGGAGACTTGGAGCATCTGGTACTCGGAGTAGAGGCTGCCGAAGCCGTTCGGAGGAGGCATCAGCAGGGGATTGCTGGCACTGGATTTGTAGTTCACCCCGAAGCCGCTCAAGCCGAAGGCCCCGAACCCGAAGGTCCACGGGGAATCCTCCGCCAAGTGGTAAACGAAACCGAAGCTCGGGATCGGAGAATCGGTGGGTTCCGATGTACTCGTTCCCGAACTCACTCCAAGTGGAGTGGGAACCGAGGACCTCAGCTCGACGTGGGGCCGCATGACCTCCATCGAGAACTCGATCTCGTTCTTCTCCAATCCGGTGATGGCGGCCGGGTTCCACTGAACGGCACCCGAGGCATCCAAGGGAGCGGCCGTACTCGCCCCCGCCATGGATTGGTTGACGGCTCCGACTCCGTTCAGGACATGCCCGGTCTGGGCCAGCGCGGGAGCGGAAGCAAGGACCAGGACGAGAGCGCTCGACGCGATCCCACTGAGAAGGCTGCGGTGTTCCATTCGATTTCCTCCCAGAGTGGCCGTTCCACCACCCCATTCCCCGCCGCCGTAAGCCCTCTCCGAACGAAGCCAAGTTCCGCAATAGCGCAACTCGAAAAATAGTGAACAATAGCGAATGGTGATCCGCGGAATGAGCACTTTCCATCTCGACTTATCGCAAGTGCGCAAAGGTTTATACTCACCATCCAAGTGACGGCAAAACCTCGACTCATTCTTCGCCTCGGATTCTTGACCATTTGTCTGGCGACCCTAGCCTCGGTTGCCGGTTTCTTGGTTTTCCGGCACCTCTGGAGGCACGGTTTGCCCTGTCGCGCGGGTCGTCTCCCCCTCGTCGGTTTGAGTTCTCCCGTCACGATCCGTTTCGATTCCCACGCGGTTCCCCATATCGAAGCCAAGGACGAAAGGGACCTCGCGATGGCTTTGGGATGGACCCATGCCAACGATCGCATGGGGCAGATGGAACTCGCCCGTCGTGCCGCGGCGGGTCGTCTCGCGGAGCTCTTCGGGAAGGAACTCCTGGAAACCGATGTACGGATGCGCCGCTTGCGGCTTCCTGAAACCACGGCCGCCCTGTGGCGTGCGGCCGGCCCCGAAAGCCGCCTCTGGCTTCGCGCCTATGCGGCGGGAGTGAACGCGTGGCTGGACAGCCATCGGGGGGACTTGCCGCCCCTCTACTCCATCGGCGGCCTCACCGTCCCCGAACCTTGGCGCCCCCAGGACTCGCTCGCCCTTCCCCTGTTGATGGCCGCCCAGCTCTCCTTCGCCTTCGGCCCCTTCGAGGAACAGCGCCTGGCCACGTGGATGGCTTCGGGGCGGCGCGGCTTGCGCTACTTATGGGGAAAGGGAATCGACGTCCCCGCGGGGCTCGGATCGTTCCGATCGAACCCGAGGGGGATCCCGGCCCCCGCCCTCGCCCCGCGTGCCGAAGGGACCGGAGGCAGCAACGACTGGGCGGTGGACGGGCGGCGCAGTGCCACGTCCCTTCCCCTGCTCGCCAACGATCCTCACCTCGCCTTGGGGCTCCCCGCCCTCTGGTACGAGGTCCACCTCCGCGCGCCGGGACTGGAAGTGGCCGGCATGAGTCTGCCCGGGATCCCCGGCGTGGTCATCGGCCACAACCGGGAACTCGCCTGGGGGCTGACCAACTTCATGCTCGACGATCGCGATCTCCTACTCGAGGAGATCTCCGCGGACGGACTCGCAGTCCGGAGAGTCAACGGCTGGCTGCCGATCCAGCGAGAGGAACGAACCATCCACGTGCGCTGGGGCACCGATCGACGGCTGGAACTCCTGCGCAGTGATCTGGGACCGATCCTGCCCGCCGACCCGAAGCACGGCATCCCCGCGCGGAGCCTGCTCTGGACGGCTCACCAAGCCCGCGACGTGGTTTCCGTCTTCCTCGGCCTGGCCCGTGCCGCCTCCGTGGAGGACGCCCTCGCGGTGGTCCGCGAGGGGAATTTCGTCTGTCCGGCGCAGAACCTCCTCCTCGCGGATCGGCGAGGGCACATCGCCCGGACCCTGCTCGGTCGGGTTCCGGACCGGAAGTCCGGGGACGGGCGCCTCCCCCGACCGGCCGCTCCTGCCGACGCGGGCTGGCGAGGTCTCCGCCCCGGGGACAGCGCTTTCGCAGTGGTGGACCCTCCCGAACACTTCCTCGCCACCGCCAACGACGACGAGGCCCCCCCGGGCTGGCACGCGAGCGCCGATTTCGATCTACCCTTCCGCGCCCAACGAATCCGCGCCCGCCTCGCAACCTCCGAATCGTGGCGGGTCTCCTCCTTCGCGGCCCTCCAAATGGATGTACAGGACGACTACGCGGCGGCGCTGCTGGCTCGTTGCGATCCCGGCCCCGTCCAGGGAGACGCCCGCAGCGCCTGGGACGCTCTTTCCGCCTGGGACCACCGCGCTGCCACCCAGGGCCCCGCCGCCCTCTTCCTCCTCTTCGAGGATCGCCTCGATCGAGAACTCTTCGCCGCCGAGGAACGGCGCGCGGGGATCGAACGCGCCGATCCCTTTTTCCGCCGCCAACGACTCCTGCGCGCCCTGGACCATCTCTCCGACTCCACTCCCATCGTCACCGCTCTGGCCGCCGCCTGGGGCGCCCTGGTCGCCCACGACGGAACCGACCCGGGGCGCTGGAACTACGGGGACCGTCATGCCCTGACCCTGCGCCACCCGCTGGGTGAGATTCCCCTGCTCGGCCGCCTCTTCGATCGCGGACCCTACCCGATGCCCGGCTCCCCCACTACCATCGCCGCTTTCGGCGGGGTCTTCGAGGATGGCCGCCTGGAGATCCGTTACGGTCCCTCCATGCGTTTCATCGCCGACCTCTCCGCCTGGGATCGCTCGCGCGCAGTCCTCCCCGGCGGCCAGTGCGGGCACCCCGCGGACCCCCACTACGACGACCAGATCGACGACTATCTCCACGGTCGGAGTCATCCGATGCCCTGGAGTCCCGAAGCGGTCGCCGCGGCAGAGTCCTCCCGTCTCGTCCTCCACCCATGAGCCGCGGCATCCTCGCGCTGGACCAGGGAACGACCAGCACGCGCGCGATCCTCTTCGACGAGGAACTGCGCCCGCTCGCCGTCGCGCAACGTGAACTCCCCCAGTCCTTTCCCCACCCCGGACGAGTGGAGCACGACCCCGACCGGATCCACCACGATGCCATCACGGTCCTGCGGGACTGCGTGTCCCAGGGTCGCGAACGGGGCGTCCGCGACTTCCTCGCTCTCGGGATCACCAACCAGCGGGAAACGATCGTGCTGTGGGAACGCGCCAGCGGTCGTCCCCTGCACCCCGCGATCGTCTGGCAGGACCGCCGCACCGCCGAACACTGCGCCCGCCTCCGCGCGGAAGGGGCCGAGGAACTGATCCGCGCGCGCACGGGGCTCCTCCTCGACCCCTACTTCTCCGCGACCAAGCTGGCCTGGTTGCTGAGCGAAGTGCCGAGTGCGCGTGCCGCCGCCGAGCGCGGAGAACTCTGCGCGGGCACCATCGACAGTTTCCTGCTCTGGCGCGCCAGCGGCGGGGCGGTCCATGCCACGGACGCCAGCAACGCCGCACGCACACTGCTCTTCGACATCCACCGGCAGTGCTGGGATCCGGAGCTGCTGGCTCTCTTCGGCGTCCCCGAAGGGCTGCTCCCCGAAGTCCGGGACAACGCCAGCCATTTCGCGGATCTTCCGAAGGAGTTGCTGGGGGTTGCGATCCCGGTCCGTGGTATGGCCGGGGATCAGCAGGCGGCCGCCTTCGGACAGGCTTGCCTGGAACCAGGGATGGCCAAGAGCACGTACGGGACGGGTTGTTTCCTCCTCATGAATACCGGCGAGCGGGTGCGGGAGAGCGGCAACGGTCTGCTCAGCACGGTGGCATGGAGACTCGACGACCGGACCACTTACGCGCTCGAGGGAAGCAGCTTTTCCGCCGGAGCCACCTTGCAGTGGCTGCGAGACGGTCTGGGCCTCTTCGAGGACCCCCGCGAGAGCGCCGCCCTCGCCGCGGCCGCCGATCCCGAGCAACGGGTCCACCTCGTTCCGGCCTTCAACGGCCTGGGCGCCCCCTGGTGGGATCCCGAAGCCCGCGGCGCCCTCCTCGGATTGACCCGTGCCACCGGTCGCGCCGAGATCGTCCGCGCCGCACTGGAAGCCAGCGCCTTCCGCACCCGCGATCTGCTCGAGGCGATGGGCGGAGCGACTCCTGGACTTCCGCCCCTGCTTCGCGTGGACGGCGGTCTGGCCACCAACGATTGGGCGATGCAATTCCTCGCCGATCTGCTCGGTTGCGTGGTCGAACGACCCGCGGTCACCGAGACCACCGCCCTCGGGGCCGCGGCGCTGGCGGGCCTGGGGGTGGGCCTCTACGCCAGCGCCCGGGAAGCGGCATCCCACTGGCGTCTCGAGCGACGCTTCCACCCCCGACTGGACCCGGAAGAGCGTGAACGGCGCTACCGGGAGTGGCTGGAGGCCCTGGCCCGGACCTGCAGTCCTGGACACGGCCCCGCTCCCAGCGCTTCCACCATCCGATGATCCGCCCGTCCCCGACGCCCCTCGACCTCCGCGGCGCCGACGTGCCCTTGCGCCTTTGGGATCATGGTGGCGGCGGCACGCCCGTACTCTTCCTGCACGGTTACCTGGACTCCGCGCGCAGCTTCGACGACCTCGCGGCCGCCGCGGCCCCGGAACTTCGCGCCCTCTGCCTGGATCTCCGCGGCCACGGAGGAAGCCATGAGCTGCCTCCCGGCGTGTCCTTCCACCAACTGGATCACCTGAAGGACCTGGACCGGGTGCTGGAGGCGCTGCACGGGCGGGGCCTCGCCCCGGCGGCCGTGGTGGCCCACTCGATGGGAGGCAGCGTGGCCTTGACCCTGGCGGGCTGTCGCCCCGACAGCATCCCCCGCCTCCTGCTCCTCGACAGCATGGGGGCCCTGCCGGAGGAACCGGAGGAACAACCGAAACGTCTGGCCGAGGCCCTGGCCGCCGCCCGCGGCGCACGCCCCCCCTTTCCCGTCTTCCGCAGCAGGGAGGAAGCCGCCGCGCGGGTCCGCGCCAACAACCCCGGCATGAGCGCCACCGCGGCCCGGCGTCTCGCGGCACGCACCCTGGTCCCGCACGAAGCGGGATGGACCTTCCCCCTTGATCCCCGTCTACGCGGCCCGAATCCGATTCGTTACCCCCCCCCCCCCCCGCCC
>CAYVRL010000051.1:0-9621 GCA_964454065.1 uncultured Planctomycetales bacterium
CCCTTTGCTGATCGCCCAGGCGTGGCACGGTCTCAGCGGAATGGACGGCCCCTACGCGGCCCTGTTCTCGCTGGGGCTGGCCTACGCGCCCTTCCCAGCCCTCTTCACCGCTCACGCCCTCCGTCATCAAGGAGCCGCCGCGCACGACGCGGCCCTGCTCGGAGGCGGCCCTCGCTTCGCCCTGCGGGAGATGCTCCGCAGCGCCCTGCCCGGCGCCACGCTGGGGGCGGTCCTCGCCTTCCTCTTCGCCGCCACCGACTTCGCGGTCCCGGACTACTTCGCCTTCGTAGGCGACAAGTTCTCGGTCTACGCGGCCGAGGTCTTCAACGCCTTCCGCGACGCCGATTTCCTGAACGGAGCGGGGCGCGCGGCCCCGCTGGTCCTGGTTGCGGCGCTGTTGCTCTACGCCTGCTTGGAACTCCGCGACCGCCTCGGGGCCGCGGAGGGGAACGGCCGTCCCCCGGCGCTGCTCTGCCCGACCCGGGGCGTGCGCGGTTCGCTGACCTTCCTGGCGCTGGGCCTGGTCGTTCTGCTGCTCGGCCTTCCCCTGGGACGAATCCTCTGGGAAACCGGCGCGCACGGCGGCAGCGGAGGGTGGACGGCGCGCTCCTTGGGCGCTTTCCAACGCGCCTTCGCCCTCGGCGGGGGCGATCTGGCCCGCTCGCTGGCGAGCGGAGGGGCAGCGGGTCTCTTCGCCCTGGTCATCGCACCGATCTGGGCCCGGCTCCTGGTGCACGGGCGCCCGGGACCCGGCAAGCGCCTGCTCCAGATCCTCCTGGCCCTGCCTCTGCTCGCCCCGGGAGTCGGCTTCGGCCTGGGGGCGGTGGTGGTCTACAACCAGCCGCTGTTCGGCGACTTCTACACCAGTCCGCTGCTGCCGCCGCTCCTCCTCGCGGGCCGATACCTGCCGATCGCGGTCTTCGTCCTGGCCGAACGCTTGCAACGCGTTCCTTCGATCCAGGACGACGCCGCGCTCCTCGGGGGATCGTCCTTCGGGGCGCGACTCTATCGTTATCTACTCGGCCCGCAACGTTCCTCATGGTTCCTGGCCGCGGGGTTGGTGACGGTCTTCGCGGTGCGCGAACTGGACCTCGCGATCCTGATCCCAGCCGCCAACGCCAGCGCGGCGGTGCGCTACTACAACGCCCTGCACTTCGCCCGCGACGAATTCGTGGCCGCCTTCGGTCTCGTGATCTCTCTGGTGCTCTTCCTGCCCGTGATGCTCGCCCACGCCTTCGCCCCCCGAGCGGCCACCGACCGATGAACCCGGCCCTGGAAATCCACGATCTGTGTCTGGCCTATGGCAAGCAGCGAGTGCTCGACGGGGTCTCGCTGCACCTCGAGGCCGGAAGACGGATGACCGTCGCGGGCTGCAGCGGAAGTGGCAAGACCACCTTGCTGCGCGCGATCGCGGGCCTGGAACCCCCCGAGCGCGGAAGCATCCGCATCGACGGGGTGACGGCCAGTGAAGGATCCCGGCAACTCCTGCCGCCCTGGAAGCGGGGCTTGCAAATGGTCTTCCAGGATCTGGGTCTGTGGCCGACGCGCAGCGTGCGTGCCCATCTCGAGGATCCGCTGCGCGCTGGAGGCATGGAACGCCTCGCCGCCCGCGCCCGGGCCGAGGAAGTCCTGGAACGCCTGGGACTCGCCCCGCTCGCCGGGCGCCGTCCCGGCCGACTCTCCGGGGGCGAAGCGCGGCGCCTGGCCTTCGCCCGCGCCCTCGTCTTGCGCCCCCGCCTGCTCCTCCTCGACGAACCCTTCGCCAGTCTCGACCCGGTCGCCCGCGCCGACGGTCTGGCCCTGCTGGAGGAAGTCCTCGCCGTCACCGAAGCCGCGGTCCTGCTCGTGACCCACGCCCCCGAGGAAGCCCTGGCCCTCGGCGGCGAAATCGCGATCCTGCGCGCGGGTCGGGCGAGCGAAGCACGGCCCGCTTCCGAACTCTGCTCCACCTCGGAAGTCTTCCGCCAGGCCCTCGAAGGATGAACGCGACTCGCCTCGCCGCCCTGCTCTTCGCGCTCCTCGGAATCGGCGCGATCCTCCTCGCCCTGATGCCCCACAAGCAGGAAGCCCCACTGGACGTGGTCTCCTCCACCCAGTGTGCCAGCTGTCACCCCGGAGTGGCCGCCGAATGGAAGGCTTCCCACCACGCTATCGCCTTCGTGAACCCAGAGGTACGGAAGCTCTCCCAGGACTTCCGCAACGAGGAGTGCCTGGCCTGCCACGCGCCCCGTCCGGTACTCCTCTTCCCTCCCGGCGAGCGCGTCCTGGCCCGCGCCAGCGACCGCGCACTCGGGGTGGACTGCCTGGCTTGCCACGCCGATCCGGCGGGAGGGGTCGCGACTTCCAATCCTCACCCGCGCACCGACGCTCCCTGCCGTCCGCACTTCGTCGCCCGCATCCAGCAGGTGGACACCTGCTCCGCATGCCACAATCAGCACAAGACCGTGGATCAGTGGCGCGCCGCCCCCACCGAACTGGACGGCAAGCCCTTCCGCGGCGACGACTGCCTGCACTGCCACATGCCCGAGACCTGGCGGCAAGGAGGCCGCAAGGGCCGCGACCATTCCTTCCGCGCCTCGCACGATCTCCCCTCACTGCAGCGTGCGGTGACCCTGGAGGGTTCCTGGGAGGAGGACGGCGTACGGGCCGCGGTCCGCAATCACGGTGCCGCCCACAACTTCCCCACCGACGAGCGTTCGCGGGCCGCGGACGTCCAGATCCGCTGGCGGCGAGGGAGCACCTGGAGCGACTGGGAGCGGGTCCATCGCTTCCGGGATCCCTATCGGGACGAGACCGACCTCACCAACACCGAACTCCCGGCCGGGGAGCGCTGGGAGGAAACCGTCCCCTTCCCCGTGGGAGCGGTCGTTCCCGACGCGGCCGAACTGCGCCTCCTCTACCGCACCAACCCTTTCCTTCCCGACCCCGATTCCGCGGAGCTGGCGCGGGTGGAGTTGCACCCATGAGATTCCCGGGGCGACCCTGGACCACGAGCTGCGCGGTCTGGCTCCTCGTCCTCGGGGGCTGCGCACGCGGCGGGCACGGGACCGCTTCCTCGAGTCGGCCCCTACCGCCTCCCCCCCCGCATCGGGCGGTGATCGACGAACACCTGTCGGCCGCGAAAGGCCATGGACTGCCGAATTGCAGCGCGGAGGAAGCCGCGGAGGTCGGAGAACTCCTGGACGCCACGCAAGTCGGCGGACACCTCGGGGCCATGGCCCGCCGGGATCTGGCCAGCCGTGAGGATCCCGAACTCTGCGCCGCGCTCCTCACCTTGCTGGAAACCCACGGCACGCCCACTTCCCGGCGCGAGCAGGCCTATGCCCTCTTGCGCAAGCGTGCTCTTCCGGCGGCGGTTCCACGCTTGATCCTGCGCCTCAAGTACGAGAAGGACTGGAGCGCCAACGCGACCCTGGCCGCCACCCTGCTGCGCTTCGGAAACGGTGCCGGCCTGATCGCGTTGCACAACGTCCTCGCCACGGAAAGCGCCCCCGCCGCGGCTCGATCCGCCGCCGCCGCGGTACTCCCCGAGCTTCCCGGAGCCTCGACCGACATGGGCTTCCCCGCCCTCTGGCAGCAGCTCCTGAGCGTCGAAGGGACTTGGAACCGGAACCACCTGTTGCCCGGTTGGAAGGCCGAGCAAGGCGGCCCGGAACTGGAAGCCGAGGTGTGGCGGATGATCGCCCGACTCCGCAGCCAACCTCTCCGTCCCGTGGATGACGCCCGCTACGTCCTGAGCCGAATGCGCTGCGGGGTGGTGGTCCCGGCGCTGCTCGAAGCCGGTTTCGACACGGACCCCTATGCCCGGGAACACGCTTTCCAGACCTTGGGCTGGATCGGCTATCCCGTGGGTCGCTGGGCCCGGCGCAGCGGGTTCCCCTATCTGGAGAGACTCCGGCCCGCTCTCGGCGATCCCGTCATTCGGCTTCGGGTCCTGGAGGCGCTGGCCGCCGCCGGGAACGACGAGGCGGCGCTGCTCGCCCTCCCCTGGCTGGAACGGGGGAATCGCGACGAGACCACCGAAGCAGCCAATACCCTCTTGCGCTGTGCCTCATCCGCCCTCTTCCCGGTGGCGAGACGGGTGCTGGCCGCGGCAACCCTGAGTCCGGAGGCACGCTGGTCGCTGCTGCTCCTCCTCCACGACGGGGAAAGCGGACCATCCCCGACTCCCCCACCGGGTCTGGCCGACGGGGAACGGATTCGCCGCCTAGCCTGGGCGCGGGCGCGGGCGCGGCGTCCCGGAGGAAAGGAGGATCAGGTGAAGAACTCGACCCAGGCGGGTTCGCAGTAGCCGACCAGCAAGGTGTCGCCGATGCGCAGGGTCGGAGCCCGCAGGGTTCCGCGGGGGCCGAGGATGCGTTTTCGAAGTTCCGCTTCCTGGGCGGGATCCGCGGGGTCGAGGTGGTGGGAGCGGGCGCCTCGCCCGGCGATCACCTCTCGACAGCCGCGGGCGAGTTCCCAGGCCGCGGCCCATTCCATGCGATGCTTGCGAGCGTCCACCGTCTCCCGGACGATGAGGCCGCGCTCCCCGAGGAAGGCGTCGGCCTTCTTGCAGGAAGTTCAGCCGCCGCGATGGAAGTACCAGTCGATGCTCCGTTTCATGCCCGCAGTCTAGAGGTCCGCAGGACCCCGATCACCTGATAACAGAGAACCAGGACGGTGGACAAGACCACCGTGGTCGGGCCGTAGGGTTGGTCCATGGCGATCGAGAGCGGCCAGGCTCCGAAGACCGAGAGCAAGCCGACCAGCACCACGTGGAGGAGGAAGGCGCGCATGGTGTTCGCGACCCTCCGCGCGGCCAGCGGGGGCAAGAAGAGCAGGCCGAAGACCAGAACCGGACCGACGGTCATCACCCCTCCCCCGATGGCGAGCCCGACCAGGAGGATCTGGCGGCGCTCGTAGCGCGCCACCCGGTGCCCCAGCGCGACCGCGGCCTCGGGATCGAAGGCGACCAGGAGAAAGGCTCGCCGCCAGCGCACCAGCCCCAGCAGCACCACCAGGAAGACGATCCCCAGGGAGACCAGACCATGGGTGTCCAGGTAGAGGACTTCACCACGCAGGATGGTCTCCGCCACGTTGGCCCCCGCCGGGCTCATGTTCAGGAAGAGCAACGCGAAAGCGGAAGCGGCCGCGAAACCGGAGGCCAGACGGCTGTCGGCGCTGCCCAGGGAATGGCGCGCGGAGACCAGCGCGAATCCCCAGAGGGACAAGGCGGCGGCCCCCACCGCGAAGAGGAACAGATAGGCCATCGGCGGATGGCCATGGTCCAGGAACTCCTCGTAGACCGGTGCGAACCAGGGCATCATCCAGAGCCCCAAGGCCAGCCCCGCGGCCGAGAACTGGGGCACCGCGACCCCCAGGAAGGCCGAGCGCCGCAAGTAGATCAAGGCACCGACCAGAGGAAGGACCAAGCCGACGACCAAGGAGGCCAGGAAACCGTCTCCGACCAGTCCCCACCAGAGCGTGATCTGATCCATCACAGGAGGTGTCCCGCCACGCCTTCGGTACTCAGGAGATCCTCCACCGCCCGCGCGCACACCCGGCCGCCCTCGACCAGCACCGCGTGATCGGCTCGTCCCGCAAGGGCCAGGGGATGGTGGGTGACGATCACGATCGCCACGCCCTCCTGGTGGAGCTCCTCGAGGAGTTCGTGAATGGCTCCGCTGGCCTGGGCATCTACTCCCGAGGTGGGCTCGTCCAGGAGCATGAGTTCCGGTCGGCCGGCCAGTGCCCGCGCCACCAGGACCCGTTGTTTCTGTCCTCCGGAGAGCTGGCCGAAGCCGTGGTGACGATGATCCGGCATTCCCACCCGTTCCAGGCAGGAAAGGGCGAAGGCGCGCTCTTCCGCGGTTTCGCCGTGAAGCACCCGGCGCCCCCGCCACAGCCCCATGCGCAGGACGTCCAGGACCGAGAGTGGGAACAGCGGATCCAGGGCGAGCTGTTGGGGAACGTAACTGCAACGCAATCCGGGCAACGCTTCGCGGCTCCCCGAGAGGACCGGCAGGACCCCGAGGAGGGTCCGCAGCAGAGTCGTCTTGCCGCTTCCGTTGTCCCCCACCACCGCCAGGAAATCGCCGCTGTGGACCGCGAGTTCGACCCGATGGAGCACTGGAGCCCCCGGGTAGCCGAGTTCCGCCGCGCGGAGACCGATCAGGAGCTTGGACATGGCTTCAGCCGGCGAGGGCATCGGCGATGCCGTGGACCACGAAGTCGATGTAATCCAGGTACTCCCTGGTCTTGCGCGTGGAGCCACAGGTGGTGGGAATCTTGACGACCTTCAATTCCGAATCCGAGGACTCCAAGGCCGAGACGTTGCGTTCGTTGTACCAGGGCTCCATGACCAGGACCTTGACCTGCTCCTCGCGGATGGTCTGGGCGACTCGCGCCAGGTGCCGCGGAGTGGGCGGAAGCCCCGGCTTGGGCTCGACCTCTGCGGCGATCACGATCCCGAAGCGCTTCACGAAGTAGGACCAGGAACGGTGATAGACGACGATCTTCCTGCCTGCGAGTGGGGCGAAGACCTTCTTCCATGCGACGATCCGCTCCTGAGCGTCCTGATCCCATTCCTTCCAGTTGGCTTCGAAGAAGTCGGCTTGCTCCGGGCGCAAGGACTGGAACAGATCCCGGATGTCCCGGGCTGCGATCCGGCCCAACTCGGGGTCCAGGTTGAAGTGGGGATTGCCGAGGGGATGCAGGTCCACGCCCTCGGAACGGCTGAGTCGCTTGGGGACCTCCAGCGGGGTGATGTCCTTGCCGATCTGAAGGTAACCCGGCCCCCCGGGAATCACCCGAGGGTTGCGCGTCTTCTGCATCAAGGCAGGCAGGAAGGCATGCTCGTAGTTGAGTCCCATGCTGATCAGGGCATCGGCTCGAGAGACGCGCAACAGCATCGAGGCCTTGGCGATGACCATGTGAGGATCGGATCCAGGCGGCACCAGGAGAGAGACGCGGACCTGATCCCCACCGATGCTCCGCGCCAGGGAACCGAGGTCGGGGATGGTGCAGACCACTTCGAGGGGTTTCTGGGGCCGCGTCCCGGAGGACGGCGTCATCAGGAGCGGAAGGAGCAGGAGAGGATTCGCGAACATGGGGATCACCAGTCGATGGAATGGTGGTGGCTGCCGAGGATGACGGTCCACTGGGCGGCCAGGGCGAAGAAGTCCGGACTCCCGTCGGCGGGGGCGGTGTGGGCCACCTGCAGGCGCAAGCGGTTGAATTCGGAGAGATTCCAGGTCAGGAAGAGGCCGCGGCGGGCCCCGGCGTCGGCCCCCTGGAACCAGGTATCCGTGGCGGCGTCCATGCGCTCGTACCAGGCGGCGAAGAGCCCTGCCGCCCAGTAGGGACTGAAACGCCGTTCGTAGAAGCCCCAGACCCCGTTCGCGGGGCCGGAGGCCAAACCCCCGACGCCGTCGTCGAACTGG
Source organism: uncultured Planctomycetales bacterium (assembly GCA_964454065.1). Taxonomy (GTDB): domain Bacteria; phylum Planctomycetota; class UBA1135; order UBA1135; family UBA1135; genus CAYVRL01. The sequence continues at coordinate 7,422 of CAYVRL010000051.1, forward strand.
CCGCGGTGGTGCCAGAATTCGGCGCTCAGGGTATGCGAGGTCTGGGCGCTGGCGTCCACCGTGCGCAGGGTGAGGTCGATCACGTTGAGGGCCTTGCGGACCTCCAGGCGCTGCTCGTCCCCGTCGTTGGGAATGCCGTTGGGATCGGTGAACTCCAGGGCCCCGGGCGTGTAGAGACCACTCCAACCCCACTGGAAGTAACCGTTGGTGCCGACATCGTATTGCGCGCTCAAGCGCCCGGTGGCGGTCCACGAGTCGAGGGATCGGCGCCCGAAGGGGGTCACCCCGTTGTCCTGAGCGGCGACGTCGTGGTCGTCGCCCTCGGCGCCACTCGCGAGTCCCAACGACCAGCGCATCGGCACGTCCCCGAAACCGAACCACTGGTGCAACTCCACACCGGTCAGGAACAAGGGGCCGCCGAGGAACTCGCGGCGCACGGGATCCTCGTTCACGTAGGGCTTGTCGTGGGTATGGAAGGGATTCCACTTCCCGAAGTCGGCCAGGTAACGACCGGCGCGCAAGGTGAAGTCATGGGGAAGGTGGTCGAGCCAGACCGCTCCTTCCTCCAGCTCCACGTGGGTTCCGTCGGGTTTGTCCGCGGAGGACAGGGTCATGTAGGCCCAGCCCAGCGGGTCGATGCGACTGGCGGCGTTGATCTCGACGCTGCGCGCGCGCAGGCGGTTGTAGCGCCCGGCACCGTTGCGCGCTCCGGCGAATTCGCTGACCACGTCGAAGGCCACTCCGAAGGCCGGGTTGAAGCCGTTGTCGAAGATACTCAGGAAACCGGAGGAACTGCCCATGGTTCCCGGATTCGTGGCCAAATCCAGGGAGGGCTGGGTGTTGCGTTGGGCGTCGCCCTGGGAGCCTGGAGCACCCGGTTGCTGGGCGGCGAGGGGAGCAGCGATCAAGGCCGCGAGGAGAAGGGCGGGGCGGATTTCGAGGAAGCGGTGCATGGGGACCGTGGGAGGAGGGAAGCGAAGGAACCCGCACGAGGAGGACTCGTGCTGGATCGGCCGGTGGGGCCGGAGAGGAGGGAATCGCTATCCCAGGTCCGGAGGGCCGCGGCTCCAGCGCACCGCGCGGGGCGCGGAAGCGGGTTCGCGGACGCACGACGGAGAGACCCGGCTGGTGGGCCGCCGCAGTTCCAGGCCTTGCTCCAGAGGAGGCAAGGAAGAACCGACCACCGGGTTCATACAGAGGACGCAACCGTGGTCCAGCCCACCGGGATGGTGGACGACGCCGTGGAAGGTGCCCAACAGGAAGAGCAGGACGACCAACAGCGCGAGGATCCGCACGGAACGAGCCATGGGTGGAACCATCCTAACCGGCGTCCGATAGGATGACCAGCCGCCGATGCCCGAGTCTCCTCACGACGCCCTGCGCAGGCCCCTGCGCAGTCTGCGCCTCTCCGTCACCGACCGCTGCAACCTCCGTTGCCAGTACTGCATGCCGGAGCAGGACTACGTGTGGCTGCCTCGTCGAGAGATCCTCTCCTTCCGAGAGATCCTCCGGCTGACCCGGATCTTCGCTTCCCTCGGGGTCGGCAAGCTCCGACTGACGGGCGGGGAACCCCTGCTGCGCCAGGATCTCCCGGAGCTGATCGCCATGTTGCGAGGCATCGCAGGCATCGAGGATCTCGCCCTGACCACCAACGGCCTGGTCCTCGCCGACTGCGCCGCGGAACTGCGCCGGGCCGCCCTGAATCGATTGACCGTCAGCCTGGACACGCTGCACGCCGACCGTTTCCGCGCCCTGACCGGAATCGATGGCCTCGCCCGGGTGCGGGAAGGCCTCGCCGCCGCCCGCGAGGCCGCTTTCCAGGGAACCAAGATCAACACCGTCCTGATCCGCGGCTTCAACGACGACGAGATCGGCCCGCTGCTGACCTTCGCCGCCGCCCAAGGGGCCGAATTGCGCTTCATCGAATACATGGACGTGGCCGGAGCCAGTGATTGGGATGCCGCGAAAGTGGTTCCCAAGAGCGAGATCCTGGAACGTGTGGAACGCGAATTCGGCGCGGTGGAGGCCCTGCCCCCGCGTGGCTCCGCCCCGGCGCGGGTTTTTCGCAATGCCGCCATCGGCACCTTCGGAATCATCGCCTCGACCACCGAGCCCTTCTGCGGCGGTTGCGACCGCAGCCGCCTGACTGCGGACGGGAACTGGTTCCTCTGTCTCTACGCCGAGGTCGGGATCAATCTAC
>CAYVRL010000052.1:0-9584 GCA_964454065.1 uncultured Planctomycetales bacterium
ATGGAGGGATTGCAGGGCACGGTGAGTGGCGGATGGAGTGGGAAGGGCGCGGATGATGACGGTCTGGCCGGGGAGGAAAGGGGGACGGGACGGGGTGTAGAGCTTGAGAGAGCGTTCGCGTTCCCGCGGGTCGGGGGACCAGGGGAGGAGGAGGACGGAACCGGGAGGAAGCGCTGCGGCGGCACGTTGCGGGGCGGCACGTTGCCGCGCGAGTTCCTCGTCCAGAGGGAAACGAGTGAGGAAGATCACCAGTCCCCCGATCACCGTGGCGAGGAGGATCCCCCGGCGCCAGCGGGCGGGACCATCCTGGAGCAAAGAAAGCGCCCCGAGAATCAACGGACCGAGGGATTCGTACAGATAGAGTGGACCCAGATAGCCGCGATGCCCCGCATACCAGTGAAAGGAGTAGGCGATCGGCAGGAGCAACGCGAAGAGCAGGAAGGAGCCACCATCCCGGCGCCAGCCCCGCGCCAGCCCCGCGAAGCCGAGAGCCACCGCCCCAAGCATGCCGAAAAAGGCCACCGACCAGCGGCCGAACTGGCGCAGCAGTCCAAGCATGAAAGGCCCCCGGCCGTACACGTCGAGCACCTCACCACCAGGACCGAAGGGACCGAAACGCGCCGCATAGAGTGCATAGGGACTCGTCCACGGACTGCCGGTTTGCAACCACTGGTAACCCAGCAGCAAGGCGAGGAAAGGAAGACCCCCGAGGACCGCGCCGAGGACCGGCGCCCAGCGAGCCCCATGGCCCCGCCCGCCGTCGCTCCCCCCGATCCTCAGGAGCCCCGGAACGGCCGCCGCCGCGTACACCACCCCGGTCAGAGGACGCACGAGGAAGACCCAGCCGACCAGGACCCCGAAGAGCATTCCTCCCCACCAGGGACCGAGACTTCGCTCCCGGATCCGCAGGAGAACCAGGGCGCCTCCCAACACCGCCGGCAGAGTGAAGACCTCGCTCTGGAAGGAAGTCTGCACCAGGAGGAAGAAGGGAGAGGCGGCAAGCAGGAGGGGCGCCCACTCCGGCCGCCGGAGGCCATGACGGCGCGCCAGGCGGAGGATCAGGGCCAGGTCCAGGAGTCCAGCGAGGAAGACCATCACGCCGGGAGCCCCCATCGCGGTACCCGGCACCAGAGCCAGCGCGGTCCCCGGGGGATACTTCGGGTAACGCACTCCACGCACGGGATCCTCGTAGACCTGACGCCGATGCAACGGACAGAGCGCCCGCCCCGGGGGACAGGAAGGTCCCACCAGCGGCTCGGCCAGACGTCCTGATGCGTAGAGATCGGCCTGGAAAAGATAGGCCTGTTCGTCGTTGGTGATCGGCGCCTGCAGTCGCGAGCGCGCCAGCGGGGTCAGACCGCAGTAGAGGACCAACGCCAAGCCCAGGGCGCTGCCGGAGGAAAGACCCGGCTGGGGCAGGAGCCACGCGAGCAAGAACCCCAGGGGTAGGACCGCGGCGGCGAGTGGCAAGTCCAGGGGTTGGAGGATCCCGCCCCCCTTCCCGTACGCGAGCAGTGCGGGAACCGCGCCCACCAGGAAGAGCAGCAGGAAGACGCGGGAGCGGACGGCGGGACGGGCATCCACGAACGAAAGGATAGGATTCCCGCCCCCCTCCCCGATCGCTTTCGAACCCTCCGATGAGCACCCTTCCCCGACACGAGCCCTCACCACACCACGGCGGAGTCCGAAGTGGGGCTTTCCTGGCGGTCCAGACCGCGCTCCGGACCTTGAACGAGGACTGGCTGGTGGTTCCCGCGCCGCGCTGGAACACCCTCGACTCCGAAGGCCGAGTCATCAGTGATCGCATCGATTTCGTCCTTGCGCACCCGCGCCACGGAATCCTCGCCCTCGCGGTGGTGGAAGGCGGACTGGCCCACGATCCAGCCCGAGGAACCTGGTTCCGACTGGGCGCCGATGGGGAACGCATCGCCATCCCCGACCCCTTCGCCCGGGCCCGGAATGCGGCCCTCAGCCTGGGAATGGCTTTCGCTCGCGCCGACGGCCTCCCCCTCCCCGGCCCGCGCTTCGCCCACGCCCTGTGGCTGCCCGATCTCGCGCCCTCCCCGGGAATCCCCGACCCCGAGGCCCTGCCGGAACTCATCGCCACCGCCGACGACCTGGACGCGGTGGAACCGCGTCTCCGGGCCATCCTCGCGGGTTTCCCGGAAACGCGCCCCGTCGACGAGCGACAGGGCCGCCGCGCTCGAGCGCGACTCGAAGCCATGCTCGCCACTCCTTGGGAAGTGCGTCCGCTGCTCAGCGCCGCCCTTGGGCGCGGCCAACGGCAGATCCTCCGTCTCACCGAGGAACAGTTCCAAGTCCTCGATCTCCTGGCCTCCAACCCCCGGGTCTCGGTGGCGGGCGGTGCCGGCACCGGGAAGACCATGCTGGCCCTGGAGAAGGCCCTGCGATTGGCCGCATCCGGAGTCCCGACGCTCCTGACCTGTTTCAATCGCCCGCTGGGCCACCATCTCCGCGTCGCCGCCCGAGGACGCGGTCCCACCCATTCCCCGCGGCGCCCGGTCCTCGACCCGAGCGCCTTCCTGAGCGTCGACCACTTCCACAAGTTCGCCTATGAACGGGTCCACGGATGGCGCCCGATTGCCGAGTCCGATCTGCAGATCGCATCCTTCTGGGACGAGATCCTCCCCACCCGTTTCCTCGAATACCTGGACGCGCACCCGACCGACCGTTTCGATGCCCTGGTGGTGGACGAGGGCCAGGACTTCTCCCCGCGCGAGTGGACCGCCCTGGAACTCCTCCTCCGCGATCCCCGCAGCGGGGTGTTCTATGTCTTTCACGACGAGAACCAAGCGATCTTCCGCGAGCATTCCGCGGTCCCCCGCCGAGGCATGGTCCTCTGTCGCTTGGAGCGCAATCTGCGCAACGCCCGGCCGATCTGCGAGGACCTGCTCCAGGATTTCGAGGGCCGTGGACTGCGCCCCGCGGGTCCCCCCGGGCGGCCGGTGGAGCGGATCCCCTACGCACCGGGGAACCTGCTCCCGGCACTCCTCCCCGTGTTGCACCGTCTGATCGACGAGGAAGGGGTACACCCGGGAGACATCGCCATCCTCTCCCCGCGCCGCCACGGAAGCGCGATCCCCTCCGGCCCCTTGGGTCCGTTCCCGGTGCAGGACGGTGAAGGCACCTCCCCCGAGCGATTGGTGGTCGAGACCGTGCAGCGCTTCAAGGGATTGGAGCGGCCGGTGGTGATCCTCGCCGAGATGGAGGACGCCCGCCCCGAGAAGGCCCGCAAGATCCGCTACACCGCCGCCAGCCGCGCCTGTCTGCACTTGATCAAGATGGTGCGACAGGCCCCCGGGACGGATCCCGCTCCCGGACTCCGAGCAGGTTGATCCGAATCGAGTTCGGAGTCTGGCCTCACCCGGTGGAGGTCCCTCTCCCGGTCTCCGAACACCTGGAGCCAGATCGAGGCGAAGTCGAGGGGTGGAGGAACTTCCGAGAGGAACCCGCCCCGACCGGGTCGTGGGGCAAGGCTCGATTCTCTCCCGACCAGGAAGACGGTTTCGCCCTCCTGGGGTTCCACGGAAGGCCGCACCCAACCTCCACCGGGTGAGGCCAGACTCCGTTGGGGGGCGGGATAGAATCCCCCCGTGTCCCCCGGAAGCCGGCCCGACCCGCTGGCGTGGCTGCTGTCCCGCCTCCACCTGCTGCTCGCCGCGGTGCCGTTGCTCTTCCTCGGCGCGGCCCTCCTCCGGGCCGCGGGAGCCGACTTTCGTCCCGGTCCGGAGGACTATCCCCGGGTTCGTTATGCCCCCCACCCCACTGCCGAGGTCCTCCTCCAGAGCTGGCGGCGCTGGAAAGTCCAAGCCGCGAGCCGCGTGGTCGCGGTTTGGGGCCTGGCCGACGCCTCGGCTCGCGAGCTGGATGCGGCGCAGCCGGGGTTGGCCACGGCTCGGATCCTCCTGGAAAGGGGAGCCCAGCTCAGGGTCTGCGAACCCCGTTTCCCGAACCGCGCCCGCAGCATGCTGAACGGCCCCGCGGTGCGCCACTTCGAGGACCCCTACGAAGCCGCCCGGGGGGCCACCGACCTCCTCCTGAACAGCGACCAGCCCGCCTTCCGAAACCCTGACTTCCCCCGGTTGGCGAAGGCGATGCGGGGTCGCGCCCTCTTCGACTGCCTCGAGGCCTGGGACGGCCCCGCCGCCCGCGCCGCCGGCCTGCACTGGTTCCCGGTCGGCGGCCCCGGTTGGCCCCCCTGGCTGGACCCCGAGTTCCAGTCCTTCGTGGCCCAGGTCCGACGACGCACCCCACCCGACGCCCGCATCCTCCTGTATCCCACCGCCCCCCTCACTAGTCCCAGCCCCCGCGCTCGCTGGTACCTGCTCCTCAACTGGGCACTGGCACCCCGGGCACTCCTGCTGCCCGGCCCCGAACTCGCGAGCGGCACCGCTCCCCAGTACCAGCGCTGGGTCCGGGAGCGGAATTCGGGTGGGCTCCTGCAGGGCGAAGCCCTCCGCACGGCCCTTCGCCAAACCCGCGCCGAGTGGATCCTCGGCTTCCACCAGTCTCCCGACTTCCGTCTCCAGGACTGGAAACTCCAGCGGGCACCTCGATGAGGCGCGAACCACTCCTTCCATGAATGCCCTCGGCGGACTCCTGGTGGTCCTCGCCGCCTGGCTGGGCGGCCGCGCCCTGCTTCCCTCCCGCTCCCTCCTCCCCCGCAGCTCCTGGGAGGAACAATGCGCGGCCTACCTCCTGGGCACCGCGCTCCTGCCGCTCGCGGCGATGGCCGCCACCGCGCTCGGCATCCCCTTCCACTCCCCCTTGGCCCTGGGACTCCTGGGGGCGGCCGCACTGGCCGGTCTGTGGCGCCTGCGCCACGAACGGGCCCCACTCCGGGCCGCCGCCCTCGGGCGCCCCGCCGCGGCCCTCCTCCTGCTCCTCGGAGCCGGCTCCGTCCTCCTGACGCTCGCCTGGCCGCTCAACGAATTCGACCCGATCCTGCACTTCGCCTACAAGGGCAAGCTCCTCTACTTCGAGGGAGACCCCTCGGGCGAGGGCTTCACCGGCGTGGGCGGCGCCTTCGGGCGGATCATGACCCACCCGAACTACCCCCTCGGCATCCCCTTTCTCGAGGCCTTCGCGGCCCATGCCGGCGGCGGCTGGAGCGACCGCTGGGTACAGGTTCCGCTGGCCCTCTGGAGCGCCTGCCTCCCCGGCGCGGTCTCGCTGGCGATGCGCGACCAGGGCTCCTCCCGGGCCCGCGCCGCCGCCCTCTGCGCCGCCTGCACCCCGATCCTCTACGCCCGTGGTTTCCTCGCCCACGGTTTCGTGGACCTCGCCCGCGCCGGACTGGGCGAGGAAAAGATGCTCGGCGGGCGCGGCGACCTGCCCCTGGCCGCCTTCTGCGCGCTGGGCCTCGCCTTCCTCCTCCGCGCCCGGCAATGCCATGCCCCAACCGCTCGGCGACACCTCGCTGTCCTCGCGGGTCTGGCCTTCGCGGGCGGGGTGATGACCAAGAACGAGGGCCTGGCACTGCTCGCGGTGCTCGCTTGCACGGTCCTCCTCAGCGGCCCGTTGGAGCGAGGCCGTCACCTCGGCCCGGGCCTGCTCGCGGTCGCGGTGGCGCTGCTCGCCTCCGGCCCGTGGCTCGCCCACCGCAGCCAGCTCCCCTCCATCGACGAGGACTACGCCGCGCAGGTCTCGGTGGAGCGGATCGAGCACTATCTGACGAATGACGAAGACGCGAGCGCCGCCCCGGTCCGCCCCGAGGTGTACGGCGCGGACTGGAGCGCCTCCTCCCACTGGCGCCCGGCGCGGATCGCCCGCTACTTCGGCGGCGAGTTCGTGAATCCGTTGAGCTGGGGAGTCCTCTGGATCCTGGCCGCGTGGGGAATCCTCAAGGGCTTTCGGGACCCCGAGGTCCACTTCCTCGGGATCTTCCTGCTCGGCGGGCTGGCCCTCTATGCCCTGATCCTCCTGGTCACGCCCTGGTTCCTTCCCGCGCTGCACCGCAAGGGGATTCCCGCGCGACTGATGCTCCACCTGCTCCCCCCCGCCGCCCTGCTCGCGGTCCGCGTCTGGCCGCAGAAAGAGGAAGTCCCAAGCGGTTAGAATCGCGCCTCATGTTCCCTTCCCGCGCAATCCTCTTGCTCGCGCTCCCCCTCCTGGTACTCGGTTGCGGGGGCGGAGGATCGGAAGGGGGTTCTCCCGCCGAGACGGCGGCGGGTCAGACGGGCAATCGTCGCCCGGTGGTCCTCATCTCCATCGACAGTCTGCGCGCCGATCACTGCACTCCCTACGGTTACCACCCCCAGTTCGCGCCCGACCAGAGCACCACTCCGTTCATGGAGAGGATCGGCGAAGAAGGCGTGGTCTTCGAGAACACCAGCGCCGCGGCGCCTTGGACCCTGCCCAGCCACATGTCGATCATGACCGGCATGAGCGTACTCCAACACGGGGTACGCAGTCGTCGTCTCCGACTCCCCGACGAAACCGGGCACATCGCGGGCAAGTTCCAGGCGGCGGGTTACCGCACCGCGGGCTTCTATTCGGCCCCATTCCTGCACCCCTCCTGGGGCTTCTACCAGGGTTTCGACACCTACTACGCCGCCGCCCCCTATCTGAACGATCCCGACACGCTGAAGACGATCACCACCTTGGGCAACATGGATGCCATCCATTCCCACGCGGATAGCGACGACCAGACCTCCGGTCCGGTGATCGACACCGCGATCCGGTGGCTGGAGAAGGACCACCACTATGCGAAACCCTTCTTCCTCTTCGTCCACCTGTGGGACCCCCACTACGACTACCGGCCCCCGGCGGAATACGCCCGGCAGTTCCATCCCGACTACCACGGCAAGATCGACGGAAAGGACTTCTACAAGACCGATCACGAATACACACCCGACGAACTGGATCACGTACGCGCCCTCTATGACGCGGAGATCCGGTACACGGACGACAACATCGCTCGCCTCTACGCCAAGCTCGAGGAATGGGGCCGCGCTCAGGACGTCATCTTCGCGATCGTCTCCGACCACGGGGACGAGTTCTACGAACACGGGCAGAAAGGGCACCACAAGACCCTCTATGAAGAGGTCATCCACGTTCCCATGGTGTTGCGCGCCCCGGGTCTGGTACCGAGCGGAGTCCGCGTCTCTCAGACCGTCGCCAACTACGATCTCGCCCCGACCCTGCTCGATCTCGCCGGTCTCGAACCCTGGCCGGACCGGACCGGCAAGAGCATGCGCCCGCTATGGGAGGATCCAGCCGCCCCGGACCACGCGGTTCTGATGGACCTCTTCCACCCCGGCGTCGGAGCCTTCCTGAACGGCTGGCGACGAGGCAAGGACAAGGTCATCTTCCAATACCGCGAACCGCGTTATCGCTGGGTGTTCGATCTCTCCCAGGATCCCGAGGAGCGGCATCCCCAGAACTTGAAATCGCTGGCCTCCTCTCCGATCGGCCGCGAGGCGATGGATGCCTTCCGCGACGAACAACGTCGTGCCCATCGTCCCGCCCCGATGAAGGAGACCGAGAAGATGACCACCCAGCTCGCCGAACTGGGGTATGCCGGCGAGTAACCGTTTGCGCGCTCTGCTCGGCCGCTTCCACTTGCTCGCGGCCGTGTTCCCGGTCCTGTTCCTGCCCGCGGTGCTGGTCAAGGCCTGGAGTTTCGATTTCGTGCCCAAGGTCGGCTCCTACGGCACCTATCGGATGGATGCCGCGACCTCCGTGGAGGCCATTCGGCAAGGGTGGAAATCCCGTCATCAGGATCCGCACACCCGGGTGGTCGCCATCTGGGGAGCGGGACGGGACGAAGGGGCGCGCAAACGACCCTTCGCGGAAGAGATCGGGCAACTCTTCGTCACCGCCGGATGCCGGGTCCGGATCGCCGATCCCGCCCCCTTGGACGATCTGGAGATCCCGGAAGCCTTCCGGACCATCGACCCCTTGGCCGCCGTCCGTGGCGCCACCGACCTGGTGATCGTCGACGACCTGGAGGAATACGTCCACGCCGACTTCGGGAAGGTCCGCGCCGCGATGGCCGATCGGTACATCGTGGATTGCACGGGACATCTGCGCAAGAAGAAGGTGCAGGAGGAACACGGCTTCGTGGTCTTCCCGCTCTTCAATCGCAAGAGCCCGCCCTGGCTGGATCCGACCTTCCAGCACTACAGCGCCAAGATCGAGAAGCGGATCCCTCCCGAGGACGCGGTCCTCCTCCTGCCCTCGGAGGGTCTGGTCACCGACAATCCCCGCGCCCGCTGGTATCTGCACCTGAACTACCGGCTCTACCCGCGGCGACTGTTCATCCCCGAACCCGAACTCGCCAACGGGACCGCCGAGCAGTATCAGGATTGGGTCCAGGAAATGAACCAGATCGGCCCGGAGCTACTCGCCGGACGCCGCGAACTCGCGGAGGAAGTGGGGGCCAAATGGATCTTGCTCTTCCGCCACGTGCTGAATTTCCGTGGCCGCAATTACGAACTCCAAAGACTCACGCCCACCGGCACGGAGACCGTTCCGCGATGACTCCCTTCCTCGGCGCCTCGTTGGTCGTGCTCTCCGCCTGGGGCGCGGGGCGGGCCCTGTTGCCGAGCCGCAATCGCTTTCCGCGCGGCTTCGCGGAGGAACAGGCCCTGGCCTACTTGCTGGGCTCCGCCGCGCTGGTCGTGGGGGCGATGGCGCTCACCCTGCTCGGCCTGCGCTTCCACGCAGGATTGGCCTGGGGGCTATTGCTCGCCGGTCTGGCGGCGGGTGCCTGGAGCTTGCGCCGCGTCCGTCGCGACGCCCCGCTCGCCCCCTCCCCCACGGGACGCTGGAGCCGCTCGGCCCGCGCGCTGCTCGCCTTCCTGGCCCTCGGCTCCATCGTCGCCACCGTCTGCGTCCCCCTCAACGAGTTCGACCCCCTCCTCCACTTCGCGCTGAAGGCGAAGATCCTCTACCACACGGGCGACCCGCTGGACGAAGCCTTCACCCGCCTCACCGGCGACTTCGGCAGGATCATGACCCACCCCAACTATCCCCTGGGGATCCCCTTCCTGGAGGCCTTCGTGGCCCACGCCGGAGGCGCCTGGGACGAGCGCTGGGTGCAACTTCCCCTGGCCCTCTGGAGCGCCTGCCTCCCCTTCGCGGTCGCGGCCGGCTTGCGACCGGCGGGCCCGCGCGCCGCCCTGGGCGGGGCCCTGCTCGCCGCTTGCGTTCCGATGCTCTACGTGCACGACTTCCTGGTCGATTGGCCGCGCAATCTGGTGGACGCCGGCCTCGGCGGAAGCACCATCCTCGGAGGCCGAGCCGACCTCCCCCTGGCCGCCTTCCTCGCCGCCGCTTGTGCCCTGCTCCTACGCGCCCGCCGGGACGATTCTCTCCATACCGCGGCCCTCGCGGGTCTCTGTCTCGGCGGCGGGGTGATGATGAAGAACGAGGGCCTGGCGCTGTTCCTGATCCTGGCCATCGCCATCGCCCTCGGGGCCTTCCTCCTCCCTGGGAAGCGGGCCCTGAAGCCCACCCTGCTGGCGCTCGGCATCGGGGCGCTGGCCGCCACCCCTTGGCTGATCCACCGCAGTCGTCTGCCCTCGGTGGACGAGAACTACGCCCGCCAGCTCACCGTG
>CAYVRL010000053.1:0-9554 GCA_964454065.1 uncultured Planctomycetales bacterium
AGGACCCTCTCTCCGCCGCCGGTATGCCGCCCCCCGGCGCCGCCGCGTCCTCTCCGCTCGCGGAGTCCCCGGGGGCCACCCGTCCCGACGGCGGAGTTCTCCCTTCCGCCACGGTTCCGGGTCCGGCTTTCGCGGTCGTGGTGGTCCAGTACGACTACAATACGCGCAACAAGGGCTACGCCCGGGATCTCCTCGTCGCCTTGAAGGCGCATGGTTTCCCCGAAGCCAACGCCTGGGCCGGTCCCGACAGCGAGCGGCCCGAAAAGCTCTACGTCACCCTCGGTCGTGCCGACGACGCCGCTTCCCTTGCGGCACTGCGTGATCAGGTGCGTGTCCTCGAATACCCCGCCGGCAGCGGTGAGAAACCCTTCGCCGATGCCTACGTCAGCCGCTTGCCCGGCAGCCCCTGAACCCCCAACGGCCATGTCCATCCACAAGTCCCTCTTCATCGGCGGAGCCCTCAAGAAGGACCGTTCCGTCTGGACTCGTCGCGAGCGTCTCGATCACCTGCTGGAAGAGGGCTCCTGGACGGAGGAGGACTCCGTCCACGGCCTGCCCAAGGTTCGGACCAAGTTCAAGGTCTTGACCAAGAAGCAGAAGAAGGCCCAGGAAGCGCAAGCCCAGCAGGTCGCCTCCTCGGACGAGGGTGCCGCGACCGACGCTTCCCCCGAGGCCGCCGAATAACCCTTTCCCGCCCGGCGCGGACCGCGCCTCGGATGACCGTCCCCACGCTGGTCCTCGACGAGATCTTCGTGAGCCTCCAGGGCGAGGGCCGCGATGTGGGGCTGCCGCAACTCTTCCTGCGCCTCGGCGGCTGTCCGCTGCGCTGTCGCTACTGCGACACCCCGCGGAGCTGGGTGCGCCGGCCGGTCTTCGAGCTGCATGCGGCAGAGGGCACCCGGCTGCATCGGAACCCGCTGTCCATTTCGGAACTCGAGACCTTGCTCGGCGCCCTGGCCCGTTCTCGAGGACTCGAACCCGAAGCCCTCCCGCTCGCGGTCACCGGTGGGGAGCCCCTCGCTCAGTGCGATTTCCTGGAGGCCTGGCTCCCTACCTGGCCTGCGCCGGTCCTCCTCGAGACCGCGGGAATCTGGCCGGAGCGCTTGCAGCGCCTGTTGCCCGCCTTGGACCGCGTGTCCCTGGATTTCAAACTTCCCACCAGTCTGAGAATCGGATCCACGCTCTCGGAGCCCTGGGCCTGTCTGGCGGTCCTGAAAGATTCTGCATGCCAGGCCTGGGTGAAACTGGTTCTCGGCGCGGAGGACGACGCCAGCGTGGTCCATGCGATCCTGGAGCGCATGTCCCGCGAAGCCCCGGGCACGCTGGTCTACTTGCAGCCCTGCACTCCCGTCCCCGAAGGGCCGACCCCTCCCCCGGCGGCTCGGCTGCTGGAACTGGCCCTGTGGGCCCGCGCCCTGCCCCTCGAAGTGCGGGTCCAACCCCAGATGCACCCCGTCCTCGGCCTCCGTTGAGCATGCTCGACACCCGCCCCCTGGTTGCGATCGTGGGCCGGCCCAACGTCGGCAAGTCCTCCCTCTTCAATCGTTTCGTCGGGGGGCGCAAGGCCATCGTCGAACCGACCGCGGGAGTCACTCGCGATCGCTTGGTGGAAGCCGTGCGCCTCCCCGATGCGGACCTGGACTTCGATCTGATGGACACCGGAGGGATCGGCGTCGTGGATCGAGCCGATCTCGGGGAGTCGGTGGAGTACCAGGTCCTGACCGGTCTGTACGGTTCCCAACTCGCGATCTTCCTGGTGGATGCCCGGGAGGGGCTGACGCTGCTCGACGAAAAGGTGGCGGCGGTCCTGCGCCGTTCCGGGCGCCCGGTGTTGCTCTGTGCGAACAAGTGCGAGGGCCGCGCAGCGGAAGCCAACCTGCCGGAGTTCCAGGCCCTGGGCTTGGGACCGGCTTGGCCGCTCTCGGCCCGGGAGGGTAGCGGTCTGGTCGTTCTTCAGGATCGACTGCGCGAACACCTGCCCCCGGCGGCGGAGGTGCCCCCGGTTCCCGATGGGGCCTTGCGCCTGGCCGTCCTCGGGCGGCGCAACACGGGGAAATCCTCTTTCGTGAATCGCCTCCTCGGTGAGCAGCGGGTGATCGTCAGCGATCTACCGGGAACCACTCGGGATGCCGTGGAGGTGGACTTCTCCTGGCGCGGTCGTCCCCTGCGCCTGGTGGACACCGCCGGTGTGCATCGCCGCGCCAAGCTGGCCAACGCGGTCGAGTTCTTCTCCTTGACCCGTTCCGATCAGGCGATCCGTCGCGCCGACGTGGTTCTCCTTTTCCTCGATCTGACGGAGCCCGCCGCCCGCCTGGATCAAGAACTCGCCCGCACCATCCTCGACCGGTACAAGCCGACGGTGGTGGTGGGAACCAAGGCCGACCTGGTTCCGGATCTGCGCCTGGACGAGTTTCGTTCCACCGTCGACCACAAGCTGCCACACCTCGCCGGGGCCCCGCTGGCGCTGCTCTCCAACCGGACCGGGCGAGGGGTGGATCGGATCCTCGAGGCGGTCTACTCGCTCGACGAGGAAGCCTCGCGGCGGGTCGGGACCGGGGAGCTGAATCGGGCGGTGGAGAGGAGTTTCTCGCGCTTGCGTTTTCGCGGCCGCGGCGAGAAACCGCGCGCGTTCTATGCCACCCAGCTCGGCGTTCGTCCTCCGACCATTCTGATGTTCGTGAATCGAAGCCGTTTGTTCGAGAAGGAGGCCCTGCGCGCCATCTCCAGGGATCTGCGCCGCCGACTGGGTTTCGAGCGGGTTCCGCTGCGGATCGTCCTCCGCGAACGGGAGCGCAGTCCTTCGAAGCGATCTTGACTCGGTCTTCGGCAAGGGTCCGCGCCCGTCGTTGGGGCGCTTTCGGAATCCAGCTAGACTGTGATCGTCATGCGCCTGCTGATCGCGACCCTGTTCCTCTGTTCCCTGTCCGCTCCCGCGTGCAGTCTCTTCGGCACCCAGCCCGAGGATCCTTACTGGGAGGAATACGAACTCCAGAACGGGCCGCCCCTGCGCGACCTCCTGCACGCCTGCGAGTGGGCGGTCAACCGCGCCGGTTTCCCCCCGGGAGAAACGGACGTGGTGGGCGCGACCGTGACCTCCGGTTGGGATCGGAATCTCGCGGTCTATTCCAACCAGGGATACCGTTCCCAGGCCGTGATCGAACTCCACCCCGGCACCGCCGACGGCAACTACCAGGTTCGGGTGCGGGTCCATGTGCAGATCAACAAGGAGGTCCACAAGACCCTGGATCCCGCGGCGGCCCAATGGGAGGACGCCCGCGAGGATCCGGCCCGCGCCCGGGTGGTGCTCGAACAGTTGCTCGCTCAGGTCGCGCCGCGCGGTGTGCACTCCGATCGGCGTCGGAAGATGCGATAGCGGCGGGAGAGACGCGCCCCCGCGGCTTCCGCGATGGCGAGCATCGGCCGATTGTCCTCCAGGACCCAGGAGAGTTCCGCGTGGCGGATCCCCGCCTCCAGTCCCCCGGCGAGGACATGGTGGACCAAGGCCCCGGCCAAACCGGTCTGTCGGTGTTCCGGGACCACTCCCAACATCACGGTCCGCGCCCGATCGATGTGGGGGAGCATTCGGAGCAGTCGCAGCCAGCCCCAGGGGAAGAGCCTCCCATCGATGCGCTGGAGAGCCACGTTCACGTCCCGGAGGGCCACCACCACTCCGACCGGGCGTCGATCCGCATAAGCGAGACAAGCCAGGCGCGGATCGAGGAGGAGCTTCAAGCCCTGGGCCTCGAAGGCGAACTCCGCCGCGCTCATGGGTAGGAAACCCCAGTTCTGACTCCAGGCCTGGTTGTAGACTTCCCCAGCGTCTCGCACGAAGGTGGTGAACTCGCGCTGGGAGGCGCCGACCAAGCGAATCCCGTGTCGTTCCAGAAGGCGTCGAGCCAGAGGACGGAGCCGCGCCAGCAAGGGACGCAAGCCTCCTTCCTCGGCCTCGAAGGCGAGCAGGTCCTTGGCCTTGGTCAGGCCCGCTTCCTCCAGCCATGGCCCGTAGGCCGCGGGGTGATGGGGCATCATCAGATAGGGGAGGGCCCCATGTCCTTCGATCAGACAACCGCATTCGTGGTTGGTGTCCGGATCGGCGGGCCCGAGCATGGTTTCGGCTCCCTGTTCGCGGAGCCAGTTCCAGGCCCGGTCCAGGAGCAACGCGGTGGTCGCGGGACCATCGGCGTCGAAGAAGCCGAACCATCCGGCCTCTTCGCCCAGGCTCTGCGCGTGTCGGGGATCGTAGGTGGCGCCGATGCGCCCCCGGGCGCGCCCATCGTCCCCGAGGGCCACCCAAAGGGCTTGGCGCGCGAAACGGAAGGCGGGGTTGCGTCGGGGATCGAGCAGCTTCAGGCTCTCTCCCTCGGGGACGGGTACCCAGAAGGGGGATTGGCCGCGGAAGCGTCGCGCCAAACGCACGAAACGACGCCGAGCGCGGTTCCCCTCCACCGTTTCCAGACGGGTGGGCATGAGCGCGAGTTTGCGCGGGCGGCTGCGGGCTGACAACCGCTTTTCGCCTCCGTGGATCGGGAATCGGCCATCCTGCATCCGCCGGAGGAGGCGGATTCTGGTAGAACCCTCCGCCATGGATTCCCTCGCCCCCGCAGAGGATGTACGCCGCCGGACCGGATTGACGGTCGCGGCCTCCATCCTGGTGCCGGGATTGGGCCATTTCCTGAATGGCGAGAAGTTGCAGGGGTTGCTCTGGTTCGCGATCTGCCAGACCCTCCTGCTCCTGGGGCTGCGCTTCGCCGGAGCGACCCAGTTGGACTATGGGAACTGGTTCAGCCTGGGGGGCCACCACCTGGTCTTCCTGATGATCCCTGAACTCGGCAACTTCCTCGGAACCCAGGTCGCGGCCCTGAGCATGCACAGCATCGAGTTGGCGGGTCGGACGCCGGAACTGTTGCCGCTGCGGACCCTGGGACATCTCCTGAGCGGCGCCTCCGGGGTCCTGGGTTGTTTCGCCGCGGCCCATGCCGCTGGACTCCTCCTCCAGCGTGCGGAGCCCCTCCCCGCGGGGCGTCGGCTTCCCGGGCCGGCGCTCGCCGGTTTGCTCACCTTGCTCTTGCCGGGCCTCGGGCACTACGTGTCCGGTCGCCGCTTCAAGGCCTGGTTCGCGGGGGGGATGGTGCTCGCTCTCTTCCTGCTGGGAATGGCTCTCGGCAACTTCGCCGACTTCGATCGTCAGCGCCATCCCTACTACTGGGCGGGGCAGATGTTCCTTGGCCTGCCCGGCTGGTCGCTCTCCTGGCTCTGCGCTGGCCAGCGTTTCCTCGGCCTCTTGCCCTATCAGGATGCCGGATTGCTCTTCACGACTTCGGCCGGCCTCTTCAACGTGATCCTGGCCCTGGATGCCTGGCGGCGGGCCGCGGACGACTGGCTGCGGGCCGCCCGGGGCGGGGACCGGTCCCGATCTTCCCCGGCGGAGGCTTCCGCATGACCACGCTCTTCGGCCAGTTCTCCCTGTTGGTGGTCTTTTCCCTGGTGTTGGGCGCCGTGGTCAGTGTCTACCGTGAGGACGAGGTCCCGGCGATCCTGCGCGGTACGGTGCGGAGGGGACTTTCCTTCCTGATCGCGGTGGTGGCGCTCGGGGCCCTGTCCGCTGTCCTCTCCTGGTTCCTCGCCGGTCCTTCCTGATCCCTCCGAGCTTCAATACCCCAGGCTCTCGAGGGCCTGGCGCAGGGACGGGTCGAGGGTGGCGGCGGGGCCGTTTCCGAGGAAGCCCGGGTCCAGGGGCAGGAAGTGATCGCGCCCGCTTCGGAGGTCGTATTCCCGTCCCCCGTGACGGCTACGGTAGAGCGTGCCGACACTCCGCGTGATGGCAAGCGGGTGGAAGAGGTCCGCTCTCCAGGAGGAGGGCAGATCCAGGCCCGCCAGCCGCGCACAACTCGCGCCCAACCAGTGGGCTCCCACGGGTTCCGGGTGGACCGCTGGGGAGAGATGTCCGGGCCAGACGATCCCGATGGGCACGCGGATCACCGCCTCGCTGAAGGAATGTCCGTGTTCGTAGGAGCCGTCGTCCCAGAATTCCTCCCCGTGGTCGGCGTGGAAGGCGAGGATCGGGGGTTGGGGGCCACGGAGGAGTTCCTCCAGCCAGGGGCTGATCTGCTGGTCGAGGACCGCGACTTCGGCGTCGTAGCGGCGCCGGAGATCCTTGCGGGCCTGCGCGGGGAGAGCGAAGAAAGCCGCGCGTTCCTCCGGTGTGTGGTCGATGCCGAAGAGCTTGGGGAGATCCAGCGCATCCAAGGGATCGGGTGGCAGGTGGTCGCTGAGTCCGGCGATCCGGGGAGGATCGTAGGGATGGTGGGGCGCCATCAGGTGGAGGACCAGGAATCGAGGACGGTCGCTTGCGCCTTCCCACCAGGCGGAAGCGACTTCCGCTCCGTAAGCGGTGTCCTCGCTGGTTCGCACGTAGCGCTCGAAACCCCGATCGAGACCTCCCCAGGGCTCCAGGAAGGGATTTTGATAGATCATGCAGGTTGCGTAGCCTTCCCGCCGGAAGATTTCCGCGAGAGTGGTCAGCTCGGGGCGGATGCCGTGGAATTCGCGCCGGATCGGCCCGCCGGGAACGGGGGGAAAGGGGCCGCGGCCCGCGCCGTGTTGGTCGGCTTCGAGGTCCGTGAAGAGGGAAGCGTAGGAAGGGAGGGTCCAGTTCGAGGGAGCGACGGCACGGGGCCAAGAGATCCCTCGAGAGAGGATCGCGCGCAGCCCCGGTGCCCGCTCCATGGCATCGGCCCGGAGGGTGTCCACCGTCAGGATCAGGACGTCCGGGTGGCGTTTCGATGGGGGCGGGAGGAGGCGGGGATTGGCCCAGGCGACTTCGGGACCGATGGTCGAGGCCAGCCCCGAGTTCGCCCAGCGGCAGACGAGTTCCAAGGAGCCCGAGAAACCAGCGGGCAGGGTGGCCTCCAGATCCGCCCAGGGGAGGGCCGGGAGGTGGGGGTCATCGGGGAGTTCGACTCGAGCCAGCGAGCGGAGCGGAGCCCCGTCGGAAGCCTGGGCGAAGACCTCGCAGAGCAAGCTCTGTTCCCTCGAGGCCTGGGCACTGCCCCCTCGTCCCTTCCAGGGCAGGCGCCGGAGGCTGGTTCGAAAGCGCCGCGGGGTGGGAGCGGGAGGGACGGATAGCAGCACTCGGGTCGGAGTGCGGAAGATCAGGGCATCGCGATCGTCGCCGAGGACCGTGGATTCCTCGAGATCCAGACGGGTGGGGGAGCGGCCGAACCAGCGACTGACCCGGGGAACCCGCGCATGCCGGACCCTGCCGAAGGTCACGGTGTAGGCCTCCGGGTGGCTACAGAGGTTTCCTCCCGTTGCGGACCAGCCGGGGGCGTCCTTCTGGCAGGCCGGGGACAGGAGAAGCAGGAAGGGGATCCAGAAGCGGTACGCCATGGTCAGCCCGGTCGCGGACCGACACGATGATAGAGCCCTCCCGGGAGCCGAGTCAGACGGCCTTGCAGCTCCAGTTCCAGGAGTTCGGCCCCGAGCCGTTCCGGGCTCTGCCCCAAGTCCTCCGCGAGTTCCCCGAGACTGCGGTCCCCCTCCGCGAGCAGACGCAGGACCCGGGGGCCGCGGCGCTTTCGGTCGGGCAGGGGCTCTTCGTAGGTTTCGATCACTTCCATCGGGCCCTCTACGAGCCGGGCACCCTCTCGGAGCATTTGGTGGGGGCCTCGGGAAGCCACCGAATCCACCGGGCCGGGGAGTGCGAAACCGTCCCTGCCGAGATCGAGGGCGTGACGGAGGGTGCTCATGCTCCCCGAGCGCCGAGTGGCCTGGATGACGATCACCCCGCGGGAGAGGGCGGCGAGAATGCGGTTCCGGCGCGGAAAGTTGCCCCGCCGGGGTGGGGTGCCGCAGGGGAACTCGCTCAGGATCGCGCCCCCCGCGCTGAGGATCTCCTCGAGCAGGGGGCGGGCGTCCTGCGGATAGGGGCAGTCCAGGCCGGAGCCGAGGACCGCGATCACTCTTCCTCCCCCTTCCAGGGCGCCGCGCATGCCCGCCTGGTCGATTCCGCGTGCCGCTCCGCTGACCACCACCGCTCCGGCGCCGGCCAGGCCGACTCCGAAGCGCCGTGCCTGCGAGCGGCCGTACGGGGTGCAGGCGCGGGCTCCGATCAGTGCGAGCCGCAGATGTCCGGGGCCGAGGAGGCTTGCCTCGCCTTGGATCGCGATCACGGGAGGGGGATAGCGAAGCTGGTGCAGGACTGCGGGGTAGTCGTCCTCCCCCCAGCACAGGGGGCGGGCCCCGAGGGCGGCGAGACGGTTTTCCTCCCGCTCCGCGCGAGCCGCGAATTCGGCGGCGCTCTCGGGGAGGAAGCGTCCAGGAGGAGAGCTTCGCCAGAGAGCGGGGGCGGCGGCCAACGCGGCGGCGCTCCCCGCCTGGCGGACGAGTTCGGGGATCCCCTTGGGGCCCAGCCCCGGGAGGGTGTTCAGAACCAGTAGCGCCCGCGCCTCCGCCCGCTCCATGCGAGGGCAGACGGGTGGGCGCGGTGGAGGTTACACCTACTCGGAGAAGCGGATCCTGGAACAGGCACGGCGAATGTCCTGCACCTGTGCGGAGAGTTGGTCCGCCGGCCCGACGGCCTTGACGTAGACCTCCCCTCGTCCCAGCGGAGTGTTCTCGATGCCGGCTCCCACCAACATCCAATTCTCCCTCGGCGGACCGCCGCCGAGGACCCGAGTGGAGAGGAAGGTGCCCTGGATGGTCGCCATGGTGGTGGGATACTCCGTTCCTTCCAGTTCCTCGCTTTGGAGTTCGCTCAGGGAATCCCCGCTCGCGACCTGGAACTGCGAAGCCCAGCGTGCAAGATTGGGTTGGACCCCGCCACCGACCAGGGTGATGGTGCAGACCCCTCCGCCGGGGATGGTCCACTGGGCGAGCGTGAAACCGTTCCGCGGGGTGGTCGGGGTCCAGTCGGCGGGGGCCTCGAAGGAGACGTGAGGGGAACTCGGAGCTGCCCCGGAGGGATCACCGCCGCCCGAGGGTGCGTTCCCGGTTTCCAGCGGCACGACCTCGAGCGCGGCCAGGGATCGGCGCAGCTCGGGAAGTTCCGGCTCCAGGACCGAGGCGGGGCCCACCGCCTTGACGTAGAGATCTCCGAGCTGCGGGGTCTGCTCCACTCCCGCTCCGACCAGCATCCATCCTTCCCGGGGAGGACCACCGCCGATCGATCGAGTCGCGGTGAAGGTGCCGTGGATCACCGCAAGGGTGGTCGGATAGGTCGATCCGCTCAGTTCCTCGGTTTCCAGGGTGTCTCCGCCGGGCTGGAACTGACCGGCCCAGCGCTGGAGGTTGGCTTGGACTCCGCCGCCCACCTGCGTGATGCTGCAGTGACCGCCGTCCGGCAGTTCCCACTCCGCGAGGGTGAAGGCCGTGGCGGGAGGGACCCGCTTCCAGTCGGCGGGGGCCGCGAACTGGACTTTCGCGGTGAGCGGCGCCGGGCGAGCCGGGGTGTTCGGAGTCATTCCGGGAGCCATGCCCGGGGTCATCCCGGCATGGGGTCGGTCGCTCCGGCGGGTGCCTGTGGAGCCTTTTGGCAGGCGCCGAGAACGAACAGG
>CAYVRL010000054.1:0-9528 GCA_964454065.1 uncultured Planctomycetales bacterium
GATCTGGATGGCGATGGCCACGCGGATCTGCTGATCGGTTCGCCCTACTCCGACCCCGCGACCGGGAGTACCGCGGGTTCGGCCTTCGTCTACTCCGGCGGCGATGGTCACCTGATCTTCCGTTTCGACGGCGACGGCCTCGGGGATTCGATGGGCTTCGCGGTCGCCGCCGCCGGGGACGTGGATGCCGACGGAATCCCCGATCTGCTGGTGGGGGTGCGATACGAAGGGCCGGGCGCCAACTCCACGATGGGAGCCGTCCACGTCTACTCGGGTTTCGACGGCCACTTGCTCCACCAGATCCCCGGAAGCTATGGAATCCTGCAGGGCTGGTCGGTGGCCGGAGTCGGTGACCTGGATCAGGACGGCCACGCCGACTTCGCCGCCGGCGCGGTGGGGGACATCCTCTACTCCGGTTCCGTCACCGTGTGGTCCGGCTCGACCGGACAGGTGTTGTGGAAGAGCTACGGCCGTGCGGTCTACGACGACTTCGGCTGGTCCGTGGCATCTCTCCCCGACTCGAACGGCGATGGTCTGCCGGAGGTCCTGGTCGGCGCCCCCTACGCCGATCCCAACGGCTACTCCTTCGGTGGTTCGGTCTACGTACTCTCCGGCGCGGACGGAGCGGAACTCCTGCGACTCGACGCCAGTGCCTCCAGCGAGTACTTCGGGCGCTCGGTGGCTGGAGTCGGGGATCTCGATGCCGATGGCCTGCCCGAGATCCTGGTCGGTGCCGACATGGCGGACACGCCTTCGTTGACGGATGCAGGGGCCGCACGGCTCTACTCGGGGGCGAGTGGGACCTTGTTGAACGAATTCCAGGGCGACAGCGCCAGCGCTCGACTGGGATTCAGTGTCGCCGGGATCGGGGATCTGAACGGCGACGGACTGGAGGAGCTCGCCGTCGGCGCCTATCTGGACGATCCCCAGGGGCGCACGGACGCCGGGTGCGTGGAGCTGATCCAGCGGGATCCCTACCTGGCCTTGGACCCTGCCGCGCTGCCCGCCGCCGCCGGGGGCAGCGTGACCCTGAGCATCGATTTCCCCGACGACGAAGACGGTGTGAACTACCAGCTCCTCCTTTCCGAAACCGGAACCGGGCCCAGTTCCTGGTCGGGCATCCAGGTGCCGCTGACCTCCGATCGCCTCTTCGTGCTCTCCGGGCAGGGCAGTTATCCGATCCCGATCACGGGCGCGATCGGAGTTCTGGACGGAAACGGCGACGCCATCGCCTCCGCATCGGTGGCCCCGGGCCTGCTGCTCTCCGTGGTGGGCCGCGAATACTGGTGCGCCGCGGTGAGTTTCGACGCCTCGGGCGGTCGTCTGAGTTCCGCCGCGCGGCGGGTCACGATCCTGCCTTGAGCGGATCGGGTTCGGCGACCTCCTGGCAGGACCCTCAGGTCGCTTTCCGCAGGGCGTCGAGGAACTCCGGGATCCGATAGCGGTAGCCGCTGGCGGACAGTCGTTTCGCGCGCACCCGGGTACTGGCGAGGAGGAGTTCGTTCGCCATGCCCCCCAGGGCGAGGCGCAGGAGGGAAGCGGGGGCGGGGAGCCATGCGCCGCGGCAGAGTACTTCGCCCAAGCCGCGCCCGAAGTCGCGGTTGCGGATGGGTTCGGGGGCGACCGCGTTCACCGGACCCTCCAATTCCTCGTGATCGAGGGCGTGGAGGAGGATGCCGACCGCATCCTGGCGAGCGAGCCAGCTCCACCACTGCCGACCGTTGCCGAGCGGTCCCCCGAGGCCGAGGCGAAAGGCCGGGAGCATTCTCGCGAGGGCTCCACCTCCCGGACCGAGCAGCATGCCGAAGCGGAAGTGGACGGTGCGGATTCCGGCCGCGCGGGCGGGATCCGCCGCGGCCTCCCACTCCTGGCAGAGTTCGGCCAGGAAGCCCCGGCCCGGAGAGGAATCCTCGTCCACCCAGGTCTCCCCCCGGTCCCCGTACCAACCGATGGCCGAGGCGCAGAGGAACACCCGCGGTGTGGGGGAGAGGAGGGCCAGCGCCTCCGCCATCAGGCGGGTGCTCGCGATCCGGCTCTCCCGGATCCGTTGCCGCCGTGCCCCGGTCCAGCGTCCCGCGCCGAGGTTCTCCCCCGCCAGGTGGATCACCGCCTCCACCTCCGCCAGGGTCTCGGCGAGTTCCCCAGGGGACTCGGTCAGGGGATTCCAGGGCCGCTCCTCGGGATCGTGGGGGGGGCGTCGAACCAGGCGGAGCACGCCGTGGCCAGCGCTGCGCAGCCCGGGTACGAGTAGGCGACCGAGGAAGCCGGAGGAACCCGTGAGGGCGATCCTCATGGAAGCCCTTCCCCGGAGGTCGTGGCCTTCCGGGCGGGGCCGAAGCTCCTCGGGAGAGCTTCCGCCACCAACAACGCGGCGAGCGGCGCGTGATGGATCAACAGCCGGGTGGAACTCGCCGCCATCAAGCCGCGGAAGTCTCCCTCGTGCCAGCCACTGGCCAGATAGCCGGCGGTCGCCACTCCACACCCCAGCAGCAACCAGAGCAGCGGCAGCAGCCGGGCACGCGAAGTGCCGTTGCGGCGCAGGAGGAGTCCGGCGGCGAGCAGTGCCGCGAGCCAGAGGATGCCCCAGCTCCGCCAACGCAGGAACTCGGCTCCGAAGGCGGCGGCGATGGCCGGCAGCCGATCGAGATGGGCGAAGACCTCGGCCAGCCCGGCGGGGGAGAGATAGTCCTCGCCCGGAGCCACGGGGAGTCCCCGGGCCAGGAACTTCCATCCCAGGATCGCGGCGAGGACCGCGGCGAGCGCGGCTCCCTGCCCCCGCAGACGGCGGCCCCGGAGTTCCCCGCGCTGCCCCAGGAGGGTGCAGACCATGCCCGAGAGGAGCATCAGGGGCACGAAGGCCGCTCCTTCCTGTTTGGTCAGCACCGCTCCGACGCAGCAGAGCGCCAGGAGCCCCCAGGGACCGTGTTCGGGCCTTTCCCAAGCCTGGAGCAGCAGGCAAGCGGCGGCGGTCAGGGCCATGGCCAGGGGAAGATCGGCCAGGGCGGCGGCGGCACCCAGGCCGTAGGCCCCTTCCGCCGCGGGCAACCAGCTCAGACAGGGGGTCGCGGCCAGGAGCGCGCTGACCAGCGGTGCTCGCAAGGGACCGGCGTGCCGCAGGGCGAAACCATGGACCACCCCGAGGAGCGCCACCAGGAAGAAAGGGAAGAGGAGGCGCGAGCCCAGATCGGGGTCGGCCCCGAGTTGCAGGGCCAGTCCGATCAGGGCGGAGACCAAGGGGGGGTAGCTCGGATGCGCGCTGGCCCACTCGGGGGCGCGGACGAAGGCCGGGAAGAGGCTGCCGCTCGTGGCCATCCACCGCCCGTGGAGGATCCAGCGCATCAGTGCATCCACGTTCCAGCTCGGCCATCCGAGCGCCAGGGCGAAGACCGGTAGGGTCAGGAGCAGGGGACCGAGGAAGAGCAGCCATCCGTCCAGGAGTTCGGTCCCCTTGGGGCGTCGCAGCCGCCAGGCCAGGAACGGAGCCAGCAAGAGCAGCGGCACGAGCAGTGGAGCCCGGGCCGCGCCGAAGGGAGAGAGCAGCGCCGCGAGTAGGGCCAGGAGGACGCAACCGGCGAGGAAGGAGAGGCCGAAGGATTCCGGCCCGCAGCTGGGCCGGTGGCGGAACAGCCGGAGCAGGCCGTGGCCGCCGAGGAAGACCAGGAAGACGGCGAGGAGACTGCCGAGAGGACTCATGGCTCCAGGTCCACCAAGGTCCAGCCCCGTCCGCGTTCGGTGGCGAGCAGGGCATCGGCATGGGCGGCTCGGGCGGCCTGGACCAGTTGGGCGTGACCCCGACGGTCCCGGGCTTGCACGATCAGTAGGCGGGGGGCCAGATCCTGCCATCCGAAGGGGGCGAACCAGGCGTTGCGCGCTCCCACCGCGAGCAGGATTCGGCGGGCGGATCCGGGGTGCCGCAGAGCTTCGCAGAAGGCGGCGAGTTCCTCGGCGCGATCCTCGCGGTTCCAGGCGGCGGCGCGGCGGGTAGCGAGTGGAGCGTTCCGGAGGATCCAAGCCCGTTGGACGCGTGGCAATCCGCCAAGCGCGAGTAGGCCGAGGTCGAGGACCAGGCCGAGGACCAGCACGCCGAGGAGGAGCCGCCGCATGCGCAGGGGAGAATACAATCCGCGCCCCATCGGTCCGCGCATCTCCCCCGCGCGGAGTCGTGAGTGGAATTCGGATCCTCCCCGCCATGGCCAAGAGTCTCGACCTCGAGAGAGCGGCGCGCTTGCTGGGTGTTTCGCCCGGTACCCTGCGGCGCTGGGCGCGCCAGGGGGTACTCGGTGTGCGAGCCCCCGGCGGCGAACTCCGTTTCAGCCGCGAGGAATTGGAGCGCTGGGCGCAGGAGCGGGGCATCCGGCTGATCACGGGACCCGGGGTCGCTTCTCCCCCGGTGGTCGACGTCGTTCCGGTGGGGGGTATCTTGCGGGACGTGGAGGGGGATCGGCCCCAGGAAGTCCTGGCTCGACTCGTGGAGAGCGCACCCCTGCCCGAAAGCGTGGATCGCGAGCGTTTGCTCCGTCGCCTGCTGGACCGGGAAGCCTTGTCCTCCACCGGGCTGGGGAATGGGATCGCTCTTCCCCATCCACGGAAACCCGACCCGGCCCTGGCTCCCGAACCCATGGCGATCTTCGCTCTGTTCGCCCATCCCATGGATTGGAAGGCCATCGACGGCGAACCCGTGCACAGCGCGATCCTGCTCCTGAGTCCGACGCCCGCCCAGCACTTGCGTCTGCTCGGTCGCGTGGCCTTCTTCCTTCGGGACGCGGAGTTCTGTCGGATGTTGGCGGAACGCGCTCCGGATGCGGCGTTGCTGGAGCGGATGAGTACCCTCGAGCCCACACGCGCATGACCTTCGCTCCCTCCGATCCGGCTCCTCGTCACCGATGAGTCTCGGTTCGCGGATCCACGCGCGCGAAGGCGCCTCGGCGATGTGGTTGATGGCGCTGCTCGCCACCCTGGTCGGCGTGGGGAGCGGCTTGCTGGCCGTTCTCTTGCGGGGCGGAGTCCACGGTCTCTTCGACTTGTTGCAGGGCTTGCGGGGAAGTTGGATGGGAGTGCTCCTGCCCGCATTCGGGGCCCTGCTCGGTGTCTGGTCGATCCGCCTCCTCTTTCGCGAACCCGGCGGCCATGGGATCCCCGCGATCCTGGAATCGATCTCCCGGCACGGAGGGGCCTTGCGTCGCCGTTCCATCTTCAGTCGCATGCTCGGCAGCCTGTTCACGGTCGCCAGTGGGGGCTCGGCCGGTCTGGAGGGCCCGATCGCTTTCAGCGCCGCGGCTTTCGGCAGCTCGTTGGCCAGTCCCTTTCGACTCGCGGAACGGCAGCGCATCCTCCTGCTCGGATGCGGGGCCGCGGGGGGCATCGCCGCGATCTTCAACGCGCCCCTGACCGGGCTGATCTTCGCCGTGGAGGTCGTGCTCGCCGAGTGGACCCTCTCCACCGTGGTCCCGTTGGCGATCAGCGCCACTGCCGCCACCGAGATCGCGCGCCTGATGAACGGCAGCGACGGCGCCTTCCACGCGGCCGCCTTGCAGTGGAGTAGCCGGGATCTGGGTTCCTGCATTCCGCTGGGCATCCTCGCGGGTCTCCTCGCGATCCTGCTGGTGAAGCACGTCTTCGCGGTGGAGGCTTTCGCACGGCGCCTCAAGGAGAAGCCCTTCCTGCGCCGCACCGGGGTGGTCGCCGGTCTGGCCGGGCTGCTGGTGGGGATGGTCGGTCTCTTGGTCCCCGGAGCGATCGGGGAGGGCTACGAGCTGGTCACGCGCTTGCTCGAAGGCGGCGAGGGAGTCGCCCTGCCCCTGCTCCTGCTGCTCCTCGTGGGGAAGTTCCTGACCACCGCCGCGACCCTGGGCAGCAACGCCCCGGGGGGGATCTTCGCCCCGTCCCTGGTGCTCGGGGCGGTCCTCGGGAGTAGCTACGGGCATGGTCTGAGCGCGCTCTTTCCGGGGGCACACTTCGCGCCCCCGGCCTTCTACGCGCTGGTGGCGATGGCCGGTCTGGTGGCCGGAGCGATGCAAGCCCCCTTCACGGGCCTCTTCCTCGCCCTGGAGACCACCGGTGGCTGGCAGCACACCTTGCCCTTGATCCTGGTCGCGACCCTCTCGGCGCTGGTCTCGCGCACCCTGCTGAAGCATTCCTTCTATACCTGGGAGGTCGCCGAGCGGGGTCATCTGCTCCGCCCGGGGACCGACCGGCGCATCCTCGCCGAGATGAGCGTGGGAGAGATGCTGGACGAAGAATCGGTTTCGATCCCCTTGGGCAGTACCCTGGACGACCTCGCCGCGATGCTGCCCCGTACCCACCGCAACCATTTCGCGGTGGTGGACGAAGGGGGTCGGCTCTGCGGCATGCTCGATCTCTCGGATCTGCGCCCGTTCATCTTCGACGAGGCGCTGCGTCGCGTGACTCCCGTGGAGACCGTGATGAGCAATCCCGAACCGTTGCCGGAGGACCAGCCCTTGCTCGAAGCCATGGTCGTGATCGAGTCCAGCGGCGCTTGGGTGTTGCCGGTCGTGGATCGGGAAGGTCGCTTCCTGGGTACGGTTTCGAAATCCACCCTGTTCGATCGCTATCGGCGGGAGCTGATGGTCCAGACCGTGGAACGGACCGAATAGAGGGCTTCCACGGGGACGACGATCCGCCGCGCGCGGGGTTACTCCTCTTTCGCGGAGGATGGTCCACCGAAGGGGGCCAGCCGGCGGAGGATGCGAGGTCGGCGCAGGGACTCCTCGAGCCGCAACTCCTCCAAAGGTGCCGGGGGATGCTGTATCCAGGACCGCGCGGCCGCGGCCGCGGTTCCCTTGCGGGCCAGTTTCCGATACCAGTCCTCGCGCAGCGCGGCTCGCTCCATGGGGTCGAGGTCGCCGCGGGCCTCGGGACAGGCATCGAAGAGGCGCTGGAGGAACAAGGCGGCGGCGACGCTCAAGTTGTAGGAATCGCAGAAGCCGTGGACCGGCAGGTAGAGGCGGCGCTCCGCGGCGGCCAGCATCGCGGGGCTGGCCCCCGTTGCCTCGTTGCCCATGACCAGAGCGAGGCGCTCGGGGAGCGGCCCCAGCGTTTCGGGTTCCAGGACCTCGCAATCCCGGCTCAGGGCACCCACCCAGATCGTTCGCCCGTCCCCTCGGAGGGCGGCCAGGACCTGGGGGGTGTCCGGAAAGTGGCGCAAGGAGAGCCAGGGGTGAGTGCCCTTGCTGAGCCCCTTGCGGATCCGGTGGCGGTGAGCCCTCCGATCCCGCGGAGAGTCCACCAACCACAGGTGCTGGACCCCGAAGCACTCGGCAGTCCGCATGACTGCTTGGTGATTGCGATCCAGGCTGCACCCCTCGAGGACCAGCAGGATGCGCCGACTCCGTCGCGCGAGCACGGCTTCGGCTCTGCGCAGGCGGCGCGGGGCTTCCTCTCCCTCAGTCCCCTCCGTCGGGATCGGCTTCTTCATCGGAGTCGTTCTCCGGGGGGAGGACCTCGGCGAGGATTTCCTCGATCCGTTGGGCGCGCTCCAGACCTTCGTCGTAGCGGAAGACCAGTTGCGGGGCATTGCGCAACTTGACGGCGTGCGCGATCTCGGTGCGCAGGAAGCCATGCGCGTGGCGGATCATGCCCTCGACACGGCGCCGCTCGGAGGAGTCCACCACCGACCAGCGCACCGTGGCGACCGAGAGATCCGAATTGAGTTCCACCGAGGTCACGGTCACGAAACTCCGGCGGGGATCCTTCATTTCGTAGAGCAGCAGCGTGGCGATCCGTTCCTGGATCTGCCGCGCGACCTGTCTGCGCCGCCGTTCGTTGGCCATCTCGAGGGATCAGCCCTCGTCGGGGTCGTCCCCGCCCAGGCTTTCCAGGGACCGCTCCTTCTCGACGAGCCGGAAGGCTTCGATCTGGTCGCCGGGTTGGATGTCGTCGAAGTCCGCCACCTTGAGACCGCACTCCATGCCTGCCTTCACCTCGCGGACGTCGTCCTTGACGTGGCGGAGGGAATCCAGCTTGCTGGTCACGAGCACCTTGCCGTCGCGGATCACCCGGACGCTGCTGGAGTTGCGGAGCACCCCGTCCAGCACCGAACAACCGGCGATGGTGCCCCAGCGGGAGGAGCGGAAGAGCTGCAGCACTTCGGCATGACCTTGGATTTCCTCGGTGGTCTCGGGGGCGAGCAGGCCGAGGATGGCGCGTTCCAGTTCTTCGGTCAGTTCGTAGATGACGTTGAAGCGGCGGATCGGGATCCGTTCCTTCTCCGCGACTCGGCGCGCCTTGGAATCGGGGTTCACGTTGAAGGCGATGACCTCCCCGCCCGCGGTGGCGGCGAGTTGGACGTCGGTTTCAGTCACCGCGCCGACGCCGCTGTGAACGATTTCGATCTCGACTTCGTCGTTGGAGAGCTGGGTGAGGGAACTGCGGAGGACCTCCAGGGAGCCGAGGACATCGGCTTTGACCACCAGGCGGATCTTGGTTCGCTGGGCGGCTTCGATGTGCTCGAAGAGATCCTCGGAGGAAACCTTGGAGCGGGCCAGCTCGGCCTCGCGGATATGGGCCTGCCGTTTCTCGGCGACTTCCTTGGCCGCTTTCATGTCGCGGACGACGTAGAAGTGATCTCCGGCGGCGGGGAGGTCGTTGAGGCCGAGCATCTCCACCGGCATCGAAGGACCGGCTTCCTTGACGACCTTGCCATGGGTGTCGTAGAGACGGCGCACCTTGCCGTAGGACTGGCTGGCGAGCAGGATGTCGCCCGGGCGCAGGCGCCCGTCCTGGACCAGGAGGTGGACCACCTTGCCCTTGCCCTCGGAGACCAGGGCCTCGAGGATCACTCCCATCGCCTGACCGCGGGTGTGGGCCTTCAGGTCCAGGACCTCGGCCTCCAGGGCGATGCGTTCCAGGAGCTCGTCGATGCCGGTCTTGCGGAGCGCGGAAGTTTCGACGATTCCCGTGGTTCCGCCCCATTCCTCGGCTTGGAGGCCGAGGTTCGCGAGTTCGGCGCGGACCCTCTCGGGGTTGGCCCCCGGAGCATCGACCTTGTTCAGGGCGACGATGATGGGGACCCCGGCTTCACGGGCGTGGTGGAACGCTTCCTCGGTTTGCGGCATCACCCCGTCGTCGGCGGCCACCACCAGGATGGCGATGTCGGTGGTGTGCGCACCTCGGGCTCGCATCGCGGTGAAGGCGGCGTGACCGGGAGTGTCGAGAATCGTGATCCGTTTGCCCGAATCCGTCTCGACCGTGTAGGCACCGATGTGCTGGGTGATGCCGCCGGCCTCGCCCCCGGCGACCTTGGTGTGGCGGATGGCGTCGATCAGGGAAGTCTTGCCGTGGTCCACGTGACCGAGGAAGGCCACCACCGGGGGGCGCTCGGCCAGATCCGAATCGTCCGAGGCGCGCCGCGCGGCCTCGATCTCGGCCATCAGGCTTTCCTCGATGTCCGTCTCCTCCTTGAGACGGATGTTCAGCTCGAACTCGGCGGCGAGCAGCTCGACGGTGTCGTTGTCGAGGACCGCGTTCATGGTGGTCATGACCCCGAGAGCCATGAGCTTGCCGAGGACC
>CAYVRL010000055.1:0-9528 GCA_964454065.1 uncultured Planctomycetales bacterium
CTTCCCGTTTCCTGACACTTCATCCCCGGCAAGAAGTGTCAGGAAACGGGAAGAAGTCACCCGGCACGTTATGGTGGAAAGGTGGTGAAAAAGAACCCCCTGTTGGCCGCTTCGTGGGCGGTTTTGCTCGTTTCTGGGGTGGCAGCAGCCCAGTCGACCCCGGAGGACCAAGGCACGGTGCGTCCGCATGCCGGAATGTTGCGTTGGCCAGATGTCAGCGCAAATAGCATTGTCTTCAGTTATGCAAACGACTTATGGGTGGTTGCTCGGGAAGGCGGCCTGGCCCGCCCGCTCGCGAGCCCCCCGGGACAGGAGAGCCACCCTCGTTTCAGCCCCGATGGCAAGGAAATCGCTTTCCTGGGCAATTACGACGGGAACCGTGATCTTTATGTGATCCCCACCGTCGGCGGCATTCCGCGGCGGGTGACTCACCACCCTGCTTCGGAGATCCTCGACGATTGGCTGGCTGACGGGCGACTCCTCTTCCACGCCAGCGGTTTCGCCGGAATGCGGCGCATGACCAGCCTGTTGACCGTTCCCGCCGAGGGGGGCTTGCCAACCCGACTCCCGATTCCCTACGGGGCTTACGGTGCCATCCGCCCCGACGGCAAGCTCCTCGCCTACACTCCGATGACCCGCGACGAGCGGAGCTGGAAGCGCTACATGGGCGGGCTGGCCAGCGATCTCTGGCTCTTCGACCTGGAAACCGGCTCTTCTCGACAGCTCACCGACTGGGGCGGGACGGACACTCAGCCCATGTGGCACGGCCAGCACCTCTACTACCTATCGGATGCCGGCCCCGCTCACCGCCTCAATCTCTGGAAGCTTTCCACCGTGGGGGCGCCCGCACCCACGCAGATCACCCACTTCGAGGACTTCGACTGCGCTTATCCCGCAATCGGCCCCGGCCCGGATGGTCAGGGAGAAATCGTTTTCCGCAATGGCGCCAACTTGTATCTGATGGGCCTGAGCGACGAGATTCCCCATGTGATCCACGTCGAAGTTCCTGGCGAGAGTACCCATCTCCGCCCCCATCCAGCCGACGCCGCTCGAGACATCCAATCCTGGGGTATCTCTCCCCACGGCAAGCGAGCGGTGGTCTCCGCTCGCGGCGACATCTGGACTCTGCCCGCGGAACACGGCAGTCCCCGCAATCTGACCCACTCCGATCGCTCTACCGAACGTTTCCCGAGTTGGAGCCCCGATGGCCGCTGGATCGCCTACTTCAGCGATTCCGCTGGCGACTACGAGCTCTTCATGACCCAATCCGACGGCAAGGGGGAAACCCGCCGACTCACCACCGGCGGCGGTCTCTTCAAGACCGGGGTTTCCTGGTCCCCTGACTCCAAGCGGCTCCTCTATTCCGACAAATCCGGCGCTTTCTACCTCTATACGCTCGAGGACCAGAGCACGAAGCTTCTGGAACGCGCCCCCTGGGGCGAGTGGGGAGGCGGCATTTCCCATCCGAGCTGGTCCCAAGATTCCTCCTGGCTGACCTACTCGGTGGCGCTCGGCGACCTGCCGGTCTCCCAGGTGGTCCTCTACGAACTGGAAAGCGGCGCCCGCCACATCGTCACCAGTCCGCTCTTCAATAGCTCCGAACCGGTCTTCGACCGCAAGGGCGAGTGGCTCTATTTCAAGACCACCCGCAGTTTCCATCCCCGTTACAGCGACCTCGACACGACTTTCATCTATGACCACAGCGAGGTCCTGGTCGCCGTCCCGCTGCGAAGCGACATCGAATCGCCCTGGGCGCCCAAGGATGATGAGGTCGATTGGAACTCCAAGGACGATGATGAAGGGAATGGCGGGGGCGAGGACCATGAAAAGGAGCCGCCTTCTTCGCGCCGAGCTCCCTCCCCACCCGCCGACGGCATCAGTGGAACCTGGGAAGGAAGCTTGAGTGGACCCGGATTGCCCGACGGTGGCGCCAGCCTCAGCATGGTCCTCACGCTATCCGAGGACGGAACCCTCGGTGGCTCGATCACCACTCCCATCGGGGACGCCACCTTGAGTCGGGGAAGATACGATCCCGCCAGTGGCCGCCTCGAGGCGGATGGCAGCGCCGACAATGGTCTCGCGTTCCATGTCTCCGCTCAAGTGGACGGAATCCACATGAATGGAAGTGTGGCGATTCCCGCCATGGGGATGAAACTCGATTTCCAGGCCGATTTCCTCGACCCTGTCGAAACTGAGGAGAGCCCCCAGGAGAACGAGGATGATTCCGATCGGGAAGGTGCCGCCACCGCCCATTCGGCGACTGAGAAGGAGGAGAAAGAGCCGTTGCGTATCGACCTCGACGGCTTCGAGGCTCGTGCCCTCCAATTGCCGGTCGCCCCCGGTTCCTTCCACACCTTGGCCGTAAACGACAAGGATCAACTCCTCTATGTGCGCGCGGGGGAGTCCGGTTCCGCCATCCAGCTCTTCGACCTGAAGGATGACGAGCGGCGCGAGAAAACGGTTGCCAAGGGCGCCGGCGCCTTCATGCTCAGCACCGACGGCAAGAAACTGTTGATTCCGCGCGGGCGTCGCGCCACCATTCAGTCCGCCTCCGCAGGATCCTCTGGAAAGACCGTCCCCACCAACGGCATGCGGGTGGTGGTCGACCCGCGGCACGAATGGAAGGAAATCTATAACGACGCCTGGCGGATCATGAGGGATTACTTCTATGACCCAGGAATGCATGGTGTGGACTGGAACGCGGTCCGCGAAAACTATGAACGGATGCTCGACTACTGCGCCAGCCGCGAGGACGTCAACTACGTTCTGCAACAGATCATCGCCGAACTGAATGTCGGGCACGCTTACCTGCTCGGCCCCGGTGAGACCGAAAGCACCCCGAGTACCAGTGTCGGCATGCTCGGGGTCGATTTCGAGTTGCACGACGGCGCCTACCGCATCGCTCACATTCATCGCGCGGCTCCGCGCGACCTGGATTCCCGTGGCCCTCTGGAACGCCCCGGCCTCGAAGTACACGAAGGGGATTACCTCCTCGCAGTGAATGGCGTCGCTCTCGACCCCGCTCGAGATCCCTGGGCTGCATTCCAGGGACTTGCGGGTCATACCATCACGCTCACACTGTCCGCCAAGCCCACCTTGGACGAAAGCGCCCGCGAAGTCCTGGTGGTTCCTTCGGGCAACGATCAGGGTCTTCGTTACCGCGAATGGGTGGAACACAACCGTACCTACGTGGATCGCAAGAGCGGGGGCCGGGTCGGCTACATCCATGTTCCCGACACCGGGATCCGAGGTCAGAACGAACTCTACCGGCAGTTCTTCGGCCAGTTGTCGAAGGACGCCTTGATCATCGACGATCGCTGGAACGGCGGCGGCCAAATACCGACCCGCTTCATCGAGCTCCTGGCTCGTCCTCTGACCAACTACTGGGCGGTGCGTGACGGCCGGGATCTCCCCTGGCCGCCGGATGGTCATCGTGGCCCCAAGTGCATGTTGATCAACGGCGCCGCCGGTTCCGGAGGCGATGCATTCCCCTACTACTTCCGGCAAGCCGAGTTGGGCCCGTTGATCGGCCGTCGCACCTGGGGCGGCTTGATCGGCATCTCGGGCTATCCTCCGCTTCTGGACGGCGGAATGATTTCCGCACCCAGCTTCGCCTTCTACGAGTTGGACGGCACTTGGGGAATCGAGGGTCACGGTGTCGACCCCGACATTCCGGTCATGGACGATCCTTCCGCGTTGGCCCAGGGCGACGACCCCCAACTCGATGCCGCGATCGCGGAAATGATGAAGGAACTCGAGGAACATCCGCCCGTGGCTCCTAAGCGGCCCGACTACCTGGATCGCTCCGGCATGGGGGTGGACCGGCCCAACTGGTAGTCATTTCCCTCCACCCACTTGGCTAAGTGATTCTCTGGGCGTGAGTTGTGGCACGCAGAGTGCACCCGGGCCTTTTCCCAAGTTTTCTTGGAATGGGTTCTTTCCCGATTGATATGCTCTTCGGCTCTTCGGCTCTTCGGCTCTTCGGCTCTTCGGAACCGTCCACCCCAAGCCAACGGACCGAATGATCAGATCCACCCTCTTTCTCGCCCTTTTCCTAGGTCCACTTCTCGGACTTGGGGCTTCTTCCAAAGGTGCTTCCTGCCCGGAGAACATTTCCGGGGTCCGCGTGACTTCATCGCCTGACGGATGCGCCTTGGCTGCACGCCCGCTTCCTCCTCCCTACTACATTGGCT
This sequence comes from uncultured Planctomycetales bacterium, assembly GCA_964454065.1. Lineage (GTDB taxonomy): Bacteria > Planctomycetota > UBA1135 > UBA1135 > UBA1135 > CAYVRL01. The sequence goes on from CAYVRL010000055.1 coordinate 4,194, forward strand.
TCGGCTGTATCAATTATGGGTGCTCAGCCGAATGCGTGGTCCAAAGCGCCATCGACCCGCAAACGGGAACGAACCTCACCACGTGTTTTTGCCACGGTGGCACTGGTTCAGGGCCCGCTTGCGAACTCCAGGTCTGGAGGACGAATACCACACCTCCGGTGATCGAACAGAACTGCTTGAACCATTCTTGCGCCCAAGCATGTAACTCATGCTCCAGAACACGGGGACGGAAGTCAGTGCTCTCGGCACGCCTCCCTGGCGTTACGAACGACCGGTTCTCATGACCAACCGCGTTGCCCTCGACCAGATCGAACTACCCATCCAGTGGTTCGAGAATCACAAGGATGAGCTCCTGGGTTCTCCCGTGCTGCAACCCGATGGCAGTTTGCGCCAAGAAGCGCGGAAGATTTCGGACGACGTCCTGATCATGGACCCTGCCTCCCTGGATCGGGCGATCGATGCTCTGGATTCCCTTTCTCAACCCGTTTCCCGCTCCCTTCCCGACGACGGCCGCCTGGTCCTGGTCTGGGACCGTGCCAGCACCGAACTCCAGGTTCAACACGCGTACCAGTTCTCCACCGCAGCCAAAGCAGCCCGAGGACTCTATGGAATCATCAAACGGGAAGAACCCTACGAAATCCTGCACATGGTGAACGGTGAACTCAGCGAAGGAGTTCCCAATCGCGCCGAAGGCGATCCTCCTTCCTGGACCACTTGGCATGTCTGTTCCTTGCCCGCGGATCCCAGGCACGGAGACCAGTGGGATCCTGCCCAGGCCTTGCCCGGTCTGCTTCGCGTGGAGAGTCCCCGGGCCGGAACTTCGAACGCGCAAAGCAGCTTTCGCGCCTGGCCCCGAGGAGACACCCGCTCCGCGCTACTCTGCGTGGCTCACTCCTCCGACGGTTCCCGGACTTGGCTCTGGTTCGAATAGGAGGCGGCCTTCAGGAGGAGGTTTCCAGCATGGCGCGCGCCTCCTCCTGAACGCGTTTGCGCAGCCCTTCTGGGCTCAGCACCCGGACCAGGGAGCCCCACTGGAGCACCCAGCGCAGCGCTTCGTATTCTCCACCGATGGGCATCTGCAAGGTCAGACTGCCGTCGCGGTGCTCACTGATCCTTTGGTCGGGATGCCACTGCCGTTCGCGAATCCACTCGGCGGCTTCGGGGGCGAAGCGTGCCCGTAGCCGCACCGCGTGCCGACCGTTCTTGGGTACGAAGCGCGCCGAGCGTCCGGCGAAGAAAGCCTTGGGGTCGAAAGGGGGAGGAGTGAAGTGAGCGTGTCCCAAGGCGGCGGAGCGGATCCGCGAAAGGGCGAAACTCCGCCAGCCATCCCGGTCGGTGCGGCTGGCGATCAAGTACCAGTCTCCAAGCTGGCAGGCGAGATGGACCGGCTCCACCTCCAGGGGAACATGACGGGTGTAGCCGGATGCACGGTATTGGATGTGCAATCGACGACAGCTACGGATGGCGCGCACGCAACACCGCCAGATGTTTTTGTCGATCGGGCGGGGTCGTCCACCGAAGAAGGAGATTTGTTCGGCCACCAGGTCGGGGTCTAGATCGATCGGATCCACGAGAACCTCCCGCAGCTTGCGGAACAGGCTCCGTAGGCTCCCGGCGAGCGGCGTGGCGCGGAATTGCCCGGTTGCCTGGGCCGCAAGGACGAGGTGGAGGAGTTCCGACTCGTTGAGGCGCACCGGAAGCAAACTCCAGTTGGGTTCCGTCAAGACATAACTCTTCTTGGCGGTGTCGTATTCGATGGGCGCTCCGTGTTCGTTGCGAAGCATCTTGATATCCCGAAGGATGGTGCGACGGTCCACCTCCAGCTCTTCCGCCAGCATGCCGACGGTGACCCGTCGGCCGCGGCGGAGCCGCTTCGTGATGGTTCTCAAGCGAGAGAGCATTTCGCGATTTCCCATGAAAATCTCCTGATGGGTGACAGCTGGTGTCACCCTCCGCCATCATGCTACGGACATGTCGGAAATCCTTCAACAGATGCAAAAGGGGTGGGCCCGGCCCTTGGAGTCGGCACGTCGCTGGCTGGCCACAGGGGTCAAGCCCTTCACCAATGATCAAGAACTCATGCAGGGGGTACGCCTGGTCTTCGCCTTGGGCTCGATGGCGGAGGATTGTGCCGAAGAGGCCAGCCTCGAAACCATCGAGAAGATGCTTGGAGCCATGCGCCGCCGGATCCATCGCCGCATGGACCTGCCGGAATCCGATTCCCACCTGGTGAAGATCTGCCGCACCGCGGAACTGGAATCCTTCGACAGGGAGCTCTTCCTCGCCATGGTGGTTTCCGCCTTCGGCATCATCGACCGCCCCGGGTGGGCCCGTGACGTGGACGACCTCCAGGCCCTCATGAAGCCCGTCGGATTCGATCCGCTGGAGGTGGTGCAGCACCTTTCCCCTGGCTCGCCCCTGGTGAGTGCCGGTCTGCTGCGGGTCGGCGACGGTGACGATCCCCGCGACATGAGTTTGCAACTCGCGCCATGGGTGATGGAGCAGGTTTGGCTCGGCGAAAAAGTGTCCATCTGGCGTTTCCAGACGCAAGAGGAAGCCTGCGATCGGCTGATCGACTTCTCTCGTGCCTGCGCTCGACACCTGGACAAACTGAATCGGGAGACCTTTTCCCATCGAAGCGAGGAGGTCGCGCGGGACAAGAGCAGCCTTCCCGCCATGCGCCTGCAGCGGGCCTTCATGGGTGGTCTCGCCGAGCACCCCGACTGGCCATTGACCAGAGTGACGAAGAACCTGGATGCCGAGGACCGGGCGATCCTGTTCCTGCTGATCGGCAAGGAATATGGCCACCTCGAACCGACCGCGGACCTCTACACCGGACGCGGTTTGGCGGCCTCCTGCGCGGTCTCCTTCACCGAGTTCCGCCGCACCCTGAGGCGTCTGAGCCGGGACGGGAGCCTCCGCTCCCGGGGCTGGATTCGTGTTTGCGGAGGCATGCCTCCGGGAAACAACGCCGAGGACGAGTCCATTCTTCGCACCGCTGAGTTCGAACTGAGCGCGACATTGCGTCGCCGTCTCTCGATACCGCGGCAGTGGCGTAGTCGTGGCGGCCAACTCCGGGAAGCAAACAGTAGTCTGGGCAATCTGGTCCTGCACCCCGAGACTCGGGAGGCCCTGAACATGGCCTTGGCTCAAGCCCGCCGGGCCGGTTCCTTCCTGGAGAAATGGGGGCTGCGGGATCTCCTTCCGTACGGGGGGGGCGTGACCCTGCTCTTCTCCGGCCCTCCCGGGGTGGGCAAGACCGCCAGTGCCGAAGGGCTGGCCAAGACCCTCGGCAAGCCGATCTTGATCGTGGATCACGCCGATGTCCAGAGCTGTTGGGTGGGCGAAACCGAAAAGAATTTGCGCCGCTGTTTCCGTGACGCCGCGGACGAGGACGCCGTCCTCTTCTGGGACGAAGCCGACGCCCTCTTCTATGACCGGGAACTCGCGCAACGATCCTGGGAGATCAGCGCCGTGAACGTCCTCCTCAAGGAGATCGAGGCTTTCGAGGGGGTCTGCATCCTGGCCACCAACCGTCCCGCGGCCCTGGACCCGGCGCTGACCCGGCGGGTCAACCTGCGGGTGGACTTCCCGCAACCCACCAGGGAGATGAGCGCCCAGATCTGGCGCACACTCCTGCCGGAGAAGTTTCCCCATCGGGAGCAGGTGGACTTCGAGTCCCTCGGTCGGCTCGGTCTGAATGGGGGCCAGATCAAGAACGCGGTACTGAACGCCGCCCGCAGTTTGCAACTCCACGGCGAAAGGGCGGGGGTCGGAACCGAAGTCCTGCGGCAAGCCGCCGAACGGGAGTTGCGCGCCCTCTGCGAACGGCCTTCGATCGGATTCAAGGAGGCCTCTTGATGGATACCCCCGTGTTGAAGAAGACCCTTCCGCTGAAGCGCGTCTATCGTTCCCTCTGGGCGCTCGCCCTGGGCGACGCCCTGGGATCGGTCTCCGAGTTCCAGTCCTTGTCCGAAGTCCTCGAAACCTGGGTTCGCCACCAACATGAGGGCTGGCCCTTCGTTCCCGTGGCGCAGGGCGACCAAGCTCGGTCGGGGGATGCCACCGACGACGCGATGATGGCCCGGGCCGTGGTCCGCGCATGGATCGACGGTGGAGGACAATTGCACGGCGCAGAAGTGGGGCAGCGTTTTCTCGCGTGGATGGCGGGGAATCCTTCGGACATCGGCGTGACCACCTACCGCGCCCTGTGTGCCCTGCGCGCCGGTACCCCCTGGTGGCAGGGCGGCCGCGGCCAATGGTTGGAGGATCCCCATTCGTGGAGCAATGGTTCCCTGATGCGCAACGGCGTGATTGCGGCCATGGCCCCCGACTCGACCACCGCTCTACGCTGGAGCTTGCTCCACGGCTTGATCACTCACTGGGCACCCCTTCCCGCCCTGTGCTGTGCCGCCCAGACCTGGCTGTTGCGCACCGCTCCCTCGTGGAAGGAGGACGGTCCGGGCTACGACTGGCCGGAGGACTTCCGTGCCGCCTGGGATCGCTGGCTGGCGGAGGAAGTCCTGCGAGCCGATCACGATCCCGACGCCGCGATCGTGGCCCGCTGGCTGGAGGAAAGCGCCTCCCAACATGCCGAGGCCTGGAATCTCTTCCTCGAAGCCGACTTCGACCCCGATCGCTTCCGTCCCTTCCGGGAGTTCGGGCCGGCGGGCTACTGCCTCCGGAGTCTCCAGATCGGAGTCTGGGCCATGCTCTGGGCCATGCGCGGCAGACCCTATCCGGAGGATCTGCTGCCCGACGGCTTCCCCCGTTCTCCCTTCCAGCGCAGTGGTTGTTGGGTATTGGGCTGGGTGGCGATGGTGGGCCGGGATGCCGATACCTACGGAGCGATCGCGGGGCCGATGATCACCCTCATGGATCCCTTCCCGCCGGGGTTCCGCCCCCGCCTCGAGGCCATGGAGGCCCTGCCGACCAATCCGGAGCGTTGCGAATGAACCGCTAAGATCTTGCCTTTGAAGCATTGCCCCCGTTCGATCCCCTTCCCAACATCGTCCTGATCCTTGCGGACGATCTCGGATACGGCGAACTGGGAAGCTATGGGCAGAACAAGATCCATACCCCGAACCTGGATCGACCGGCGGCGCAAGGAATGCGTTTCACGCAGTCCTACGCGGGGAGTCCAGTCTGCGAGCCCTCCCGTTGTGCCCTCCTCACCGGCCTCCATACCCGCCATGCCGCGATCCGCGACAACGACGAGGTCGCCTCCCGCGGGGACGTCTGGCACGATCCCGCCCTCGGCTGCCATCGGGAAATGGGGTCTTGGTTGGGACGGTTCCACCGGCGATCCGATGGCCTGTGGATTCGATCACTTCCT
>CAYVRL010000056.1:0-9275 GCA_964454065.1 uncultured Planctomycetales bacterium
GGGGAGCCAAGGTACGGGGAGGGAATCAAGGAGCGGTGGCGGTCAGGTCAAGAATACTACGATTTCGTGCGGAATGGGGCTCCCGGTTGCAGAATACCCTCAGCGTTCCGGGACTCCGAACCCGCCCGCCCGTGGCCCATCCGGGAATCCGCTGGCCGAATCGTGGCGGGGGAGAGGCCCCACGCTGTCCGGGAACGCGGTGTAGAGATCCATGTCCTTGCAGTAGCCGTCGGCATGGAGCACCAGGGTCCGCGTCCAACCCGAGGGCAGGGGAGGGAGCTTCCCGCTGTCGAAAGCGAGCCTCAGCTCCTCGCCGCGGGACAGGATCACGAAACGGTCGTCCACCTCCTGAAGGAGGTCCCGAACGTCGCCGCAGGGGGTACGAGGACCGCTCATGGCTTTGAAGGGCAAGCCCTGATCGAGGCGCTGGTAGTCGTAGAGGGTCGGATCGGCACCGTCCGGGGAGTATTCACGGGGATAACCGAGTTGCCGCAGATCGGCGCGAAGAGGGCGCAATTCGTGACTCCGCAAACCCGCGGCACCCAGGTCACGGGCCGCGTAGATCCGATCCCAGTAGATCTCCATGTTGCTGCGGATGCGCAGACGCCCGTCCCGAAGATCCAGGGAGGAGAGGTCCACGGTCATCGTACGAGGAAGGCCGGCCGGGAAACCGGGGTGGATCGCGGCTCTCCGCCAGTCGCCTGCCGGCGTGGGGAGTTCGATCCACGGCGGCTGCAAGACCACTCCGGCCTGCCAGGCGGCATAGTTCAGGTGCGAATAGCTGTACTCCACCCAACCGTCGAGGAAGAGGATCCAAGGGTCGTCGGAGCCTTCCCGGTTCAGACGATCCCCGAAGTCCAACTCCAACCAGTGGTCTCGAGCGTAGCCGACGAAGCGCGGATCCAAGGGGGGCCGCACGTAGCGGCGATCCAGGGCCTGGATCTCGGGAAGTCGGTCCCGATCCGACTGATCGCGCGCGGCTCGCGGAAAGACCTTCTCCGCGATCACCCGCGGGCGCCCACTCGGAAAGGGGGGGCCCGTCGCAAAGCGCTCGTCCGGATAGACCTCTCGATCGGCGGGGTGATCGTAGACCCGCAAACGGAGTTGATCCAGATAACTGACTTCCTCGAGGGGTTCCACGACCCGGAGGAGGTAGAGGCCCGCCCGTGGAGCGACTTGGGAGGGGGGAATCCGCAGGTCCTCGGTCGGGTCGGGTGGGCCATAGACCCCCGGAGTCTCGAAGAAGCCCAGGCCGCCAGCCCCCAGGAAATCACTGACGAAGGCGAAACGGCGACCGTCCCAGCAGAAGAGCAAGGGGCAGGAAGAAGGCTTGCGACGGATCTTGCGGACTTCCCAGATCTGGTCCGCGGGGATTTCCAACTCGTTCTGAAGGACCGCGTCGGGCCATTCCAGACGCAAGTAGTCGGCCGTTCGGGCCGCTCCCAGCCCGAAATGGGCGAGGGGAGGGGGGGAGCCCAGGTAACCGGAGGAAGAGCTGATCCGGATCAACTGAGGCTCGCGTCCGACCCGTGCCTCGACCAGGAGTCCGAGCACGTTTCCCTCGGCGCGAGGGCCGAGACGGGACTCCTCGCCTTCGGGGCGAACTTCCAACCAGTGGTGATCGGATGGGGGCGGCGCGGCCCAGAGCTGGACGGGGGCCCCACTTCGTGCCACCAAGAGTTCCAAGGCGCCGTTGCCGTCGAGATCGGCGCACACCGCGCCGCGCACGTGAGCCCAGGGGGTCGAAGTCCCGATCGCAAGAGCCTGCAGGAAAGCGCCGCTTCCGTCGTTGCGCAAGAGGACCTGCCCGTACCCGTCGTCCTGCGCGGCATCGAGCAGAACGAGATCCAGGTCGCCGTCCAGGTCCAGGTCACCGAGCAGCGCGTTGGTCGCCCCGTGGATGCCGCTCAATGCGGCCGCGAAACGAGGATCCTCGGTATAACGCCCTCGCTGCTTCTGGAGAAGCAGGCGGGGCGGTGCCGTGGCCCGGAGGAGGAGGAGGTCCTCGCGGCCATCTCGATCCAGGTCGCCGAGCAGAGCCCCGGTTCCGGGACCGGGGTCGGCGAGTTCGGGGTAGTCCGTGCTCACCTCGCGATAGCGGCCCACCCGATCATTCCGGAAGATCCGGTTCGGGGATCCATCCTGTACGAGGTAGAGATCCAGGTCGCGATCCCCGTCCAGGTCCAGGAAGAGGGCCGCCGTGGAAGGGACCGCACCGCCGTCGATTCCCGCGGACGGAGCCAGGTCGGTGAACTTGCCGTTGCCGTCGTTGCGCCACAGTGCATTCGGTGCACCCCGGGCCATCCAGCGCCCCTGCGCGTCGAGGCGAGCGAAATTGGCGACATAGAGATCCAGATCGCCATCGTGGTCGGCGTCGGCCCAGGCTGCGCCCAGACTGACCCGGGCCCCTCCCGCGATCCCGCACTCCGCGGTCGCGTCCTGGAAACGACCCCCGCCCAGGTTGCGATAGAGCCGGTTGGGCCCCCAGCGACTGAGAAAGAGATCCGGATCCCCATCGGAGTCGAAGTCCCCGAAACAGGCCCCGATCGCGCCATCCCCCTCGATGCCGCTGTCGTTCACGCTTCGGAAGCGACCGTTCCGTTGCAGGAGGAGACGGCCCCCGCCCTGGGGACCGATTCCCGCAAGGTAGAGATCCAACTTCCCGTCGCCATCCACGTCCGCCACCGCCACGCCCGGCCCGAAATCAGGAGCCCCGTCCCGCGGCCTGGTGCCCGGCGGGCCGAGGGATTCCGGCGCGGTGAGATCCAGACCCCATTCCACGGCTCGATCGGCGAAAGCGGGAACTCGTGAGTCATCCTCGCGAGGGGTCTCGGGAAAGGCCCGGAGCACCGCCGCGTAGCGGCCCATCTCCCCGTACTTCATTCCCGCGACTTCCCCGGCCCCGCTCTCCTTCAAGGCCCGGAAACGCTCCAGGAGTATCCGGGCGCGCTCCATCTCTCCGGCTCGTCGCAACAGACCCGCCAGGCGATAACAAGCCGACTCGTGCTGGGGCGCCCGTTCCAGAGTTCGTTCGTAGTGTTCGCGCGCCGCTTCCGGGTCGCTCCCTTCGAGCAGCGAGCCCAACTGGTAGTGGGCGTCCGCATCGGAGGGATCCACCGCGAGCAAGCTCTCGAACATGCCCCGCGCTTCCCCGAGACGCCCGAGGTGACGGAAGAGCATGCCCAAGGAGTAGAGCGCGGTGGGGTTGCGGGGCTCGGCCTCCAGCACGCGAGCGAGTTCTCGCTCCGCGCGGCCCAGGGAGTTCCGATCCTGGACGTTGAGGAGGGCGATCCCGAGGTTCAAGTGCCCGGGAGCCCAGGAGGGCGCCAGCCGCACGACCTCTTCGAAGGAGGCCACCGCTTCCTCGGGTCGGAAGCGTTCCATCTGCCCGACTCCACGATTGAAAGCCCGCACGGTGGCATCGGCGTGTTGGACCGGGATCCCGCCATCCAGAGCATCCCCTCCACAGGCGCCGATCGCCGGGCCGAGGGTCAGCAACACCAGGGGAAGGAGGGAAGGCCTCATCGCAACTTCTCCTTGGCTTCCCGGATCGCCTCCAGGTTCAATTCCGGACGCAGATCGTCCTCCTCGGTCCATCTCCCGGCCGGGTACTGGTTGCGACGGTACACCGGATAGGCCTCGGTCCGCAAATGGGCCAGCATGTGATGGCCTCGACGCTGTTCCCGTTCGTGGCGCAGGGCTCCGATGTCCACCGGTCCCACCACGATCTTGGCCCCGGGGCCAGGGTCCGCCTGGGCGAGGATTCGACCCTCGAAATCGACGATCATGCTCCCTCCCGGCCAGGAGAAGGGCGGGTAATGGGAGAGGCTCGCGGCCTGATTCGAGGCCACCACGTAGGCCATGTTCTCCAGAGCGCGACAGCGGTTCACGACCGTCCACCAGTCCATCGGCGGGGTGGCACCCCAGGGATCCATGTAGGCGGAGACGCGAACCAAGACTTCGGCGCCGTTGGCGCACAGTTGGCGCAGGGCCTCGGGAAACAACCAGTCGTAACAAATGGCCGCGCCGAGCTTGCCGATCGGAGTGTCGGCCACGGGGAACATCTCCTCGTCATATCCCTCCAGGTCGTGAGGACTCTTGCTCACCTCCCATGGGATCCAAGGATGGACCTTCCGATAGCGGCTCAGGATGCCCTCCGGGCCGATCAGACAGGTGGTGTTGAAGACGCTGCCGGGCCAGGCGGGATCCTCCTCCAGGAAGCTCCCGGTCTGGATGTAGACATCGAGTTCCCGCGCCAGCGCGTGGTACTTCTCGGTGTGCTCGTTGGGAATCGGCACCGTCAAGTGGCGGAGCAGATCCCGGGCAGTCGGATGGATCGGGGCGGCATGGGCGAACTCGGGGAAGACCACCAGCCGCACCGGGAGGAAGGGGGAATAGCCCTCGACCGCCATGCGGACCATGGCGCACATGCGCTCCGCTCGTTCGGAGATCTCCGCGCGATGGGTGGGATTGGGGAGGTCGAGTTGGCAAGCGGCCGCGGAGTAGCGCAGCATGTTCATTCCTCTTCGCTCGGGGGCCCGTCTCCGGTACGGATCACGATCTGCCGCGTATCGAGCGGAACCTCGCCGAGCCGTTGGTGGAAACCATCGCTCCAGATCACCTCCAGGTCGGCCCCGTCCACTCCCTGGGGCAGCCCGAAGTGGGCGCAAAGCGGGGCGGCGGCCAGGAAACCCACCCCACTGAGGATCCAGCGCCGCTGCACCAGGTCCCCGGCGCGGAGGACGACCTCACTCCCGATGCCGGCGTGATCGTGGCCCGGGCGGCGATCGTCGAGCCGTACGATCAACCAGTGGCCGCCGTTCCGATCGTTGCGCAGGATCCGCACGGGTCCATTCCGTTCGCAGACCACCATGTCGATGTCTCCATCACCGTCCAGGTCTCCGAAGGTGCCACTGCGATCGCAATGTCTTTCGCCCAGCCAGGCGCCCGCTTCCTCCGGGGAGAGGCGGCGGAAGCGCTCCTTCTCCCGCGCGTAGAGCACCGGAGTCTGATCGTGTTCCCATCCGCGCAGCGCGCAGGTGGCGCGCGGATAGATGTGACCATTGAAGAAGACCAGGTCCTCGTCTCCGTCGTGATCGAAATCGAAGAAGCCGGTGGTCCAGCTCAGAAAGGAACGGCTGTCGAGCTGAAGTCCGTAGGCACGGGTCCGATCCTCGAAGATCAGTTCGCCGAGGTCGAGGTGCAAGGTATTGGTGTCGTACATGAAGTTGGTGGTGAAAAGATCGGGCAAGCCATTGCCGTCCACGTCCGCGATCGCGATTCCCATCGTCGCTTGGCCGGCCCCGTCCTCGTTGTAGGCCACCCCGGCGAGTACGCCGACCTCCTCGAAGCGCCCCTCGCCGAGGCCGTGGAAAAGGAAACTGGCCTGGGAATCGTTGCCCACGTAGATGTCGGCGACGTGGTCTCCGTCGAAGTCCAGGATGACCGCTCCCAAGCCCCAGGAAGGGGGTGGGGAATGGATCCCGGAGCGGTCGCTGATGTCCCGGAAGTGGCCGTTCCCCAGGTTCTCGTAGAGGCGATCCTCGACCGCAGGCAAACCCATCGGCCCGGCCAGGACTCGGACCCCGAGGAAGGAAGCCTGGGGGGCGGGTCCGGAAGCATCCTCCTGGGCGTAGTTCACCACGTACAGATCCAAGTCGCCGTCCCCGTCGATGTCTCCGAAGGATGAAGCACTACTCCACGCGTTCCCCGTGATTCCAGCCTCACGGGTGACCTCGGTGAAGTGGCCATTCCCGTCGTTGTGGAGGAGGGCATTCTCCCCATAACAGGTCACGAAGAGGTCCTCGTATCCATCCAGGTCGTAATCCCCCTGGGAGACTCCGTAGGCCCAACGCCGGAACGTCAGGCCCGCGGCCCGGGTCACGTCCCGAAAACGGAAACCACCCATATTCTCATAGAGGCGGCAACCGGGACCGTGTTCGGGATCGGCCAGGGTCGCTCCGTTGGGGACGAAGAGATCCAGATCCCCGTCGCGGTCGTAATCGATCAAGGCCACCCCATTTCCCTTCACTTCCAGAAGTTTGGTCGGAGGGTCCACTCCCGCGGTCACCTTCATCGTGACCCCCGTCTGGGAAGTCACGTCGGTGAAATGGATGCCGGGAGGGGAAGGGGTCGCGCCCGGCGCGCAGGCGGTCGCGAAGCCCGTGAGCAGGAGGAGGGGGAGATCGATGCGCATGATTCAGCGGGCGGGTCGGGAATCCTGGAAACTGCGCAGAACCCGTTCGGCACCCTCTCGGTCTCCGCGCCGTAGACGAACCCGCGACAGCGCGTACTGAACGGGAGGCTGGCGGGGGTTCAAGCGCAAACTGGTTTCGAAGGCCTCTTCCGCTTCTCCCAGACGCTCCTGCTGGAAGAGGGCCCGTCCCAGGCCAGCGTGGACGCGGGCCAGGGGGGGACGCAACCCGGGCCGGTCCTCCCCGCCCGCGGCTCGATAGGCCTGCAGGGCCTTTCCGTAGTGCTCCAGAGCGGCCTCGGCGTTTCCGTCCTGCAGGGCGAGTTCGCCCAAGGCACTCTCGGTGTCGGGATCTCCGGGAGCGAACTCCAGGTGGGCGCCCAGAGCGGCTCGGGCCGCCTCGCCATCCCCCAGGCGCATCAGGCAGACGCCGTAGAGATAGAAGACCCGCTCGCAACCGGAGAAGACCGGCCCATGTTCCAGGACCTGGGCGAAGAGCTGGGCCGCCGAATCGAAGGCGGAACTCAAGTAGAGGGTGGTGCCCGCAGCCAGAGCCGCCGCATCCTCTTCTGGATGAGCGGTCAGTTCCTGCTGAGCGAGGGCACGGGCCCGAGGCAATTCCCCGCGCCCGAGCGCTCGATAGACTTGCAGGACTCCCGCGGGAAGCGGTTCCCGAGGCTCGCCGAAAGCGGCGCGAAAGCGAGGCAAGGCGGTCCGGATCCTGACCAGAGCCGCGGAGGGAGGAGGACTCGCGACGGATAGGGGTGGGGGAGTAGCAGGAGAGGAACCCGCTCCCTTCCCGCAAGCGCAGGCGAACGAGGCAAGGACCAGGCAGACCGTCGAGGCCGAGGGGCCGGGCGGCCAACCCTTCCCGAGATCGACAAGGCGGGCCATGGGGGAGCGGGAAGCTCGGAGCTTCTTCGCCCATGCTAGCAGGAGGACGAGCCGTGCCCCGACGGTCGCAGGGGAGTTCTCGAATACGGTTGGTGGGCGTTACTGGACTTGAACCAGTGACCCCCAGCTTGTCGAGCTGGTGCTCTAGCCAACTGAGCTAAACGCCCAACCGGGCCGCAAAGTCTAGCGGCGGCTCGAGGGTCTGGGAAGTCCCCCCACGAAGATCAATCCTCGTCCCCCGAAGGAGACAGGCTCCGTTCGTGCCAGCGGTCGTAGGGCTCGAGATCTCGGCCCTCGGCCTCCAGGCGGCAGCGCAGGAACTCCAGCGCGTCGGGGAACCACTCCTGCGCGAGCAGGTGCTGATCCAGTTCGGGTCGCTTCCGGATTGGGTAGCTCGAAGGCGGATCCAGGCGGAGCTGGGCTCGAAGCAGTCGGGAGGCGCGGTTCAGGATCGTACGCGGCAACCGGGCGCGCCTCTGCAAGCGACCGAAGAACCACGCGGGAACCTGCGAACTCTCCCGCAGGGCGAGGCTACGCGTGGCGGGGTCCAGCTCCTCCTCGATCATCGGCCCATAGAGGAAGGCCAGACCGACCGAGTGGTCGGGAGTGGCCCCCTCCCGGACCCAAGCGTCCAAGCGTGCAAGGCGCTGCAAGAGGCGCTCGCGGCGGTCCGGTCGATCGTGAAGCCAGGTCGCGAGATCCGGGAGGAGGAGAGGGAGGACCCCCAGGGCCTCCAGATCCAGCAACACGCCCTCCATGTCCCCCGTGTTCGTCAGCCGCAACACTTCCTCCACCAGGCGCGGTGGGGCCGCGGCGGCGAGTTGCGGGGCCAGTTCCCGGGCGGCGCGCAATTCCTCTTCCCCGGGTTGGAAGGCCAAACGGCGCATGAACTTGATCAAACGCAGGATGCGCACCGGATCCTCCCGGAAGCGCTGGACGGCGGGGCCGATGGAGTGGAGTCGCCGTGCGCGGAGATCCGCCATCCCTCCCGCCCAATCGAGAATCCGATCGCGACTCGGATCCAGGAACAGTGCGTTGACGGTGAAGTCCCGGCGCAAGGCATCCTGGCGGGCGCTGCCGAAGGCGTTGTCGTCACGGATGACCCCCTCTCGATCCTGGGCGCCGGGACGCGGGGTACGCCGGAAAGTGGCCACTTCGTAGACCTCCCGCCCTTGGTACACGTGCACCAGTCGAAATCGGCGACCGATGATCCGCGAGCGCCGGAACAAGCGCCGCACGGCTTCGGGGCGCGCCGCGGTGGCGAGGTCGAAGTCCTTGGGTCGGCGGCCGAGCAGGAGGTCGCGCACGCAGCCCCCGACCATGTAGGTCTCGAAACCAGCCCCCTGGAGTCGTTGGACGACTTCCACCGCGCGCCGATCCAGGCGGCGCTTGGGGAAAGGGAGCGGGAAACGCTCGGGTTCGGTCGCGGAAGCCATCGCGGGGCAGAGGATAGTCCCGCTAGCGGGGCCGGAACACGAGCAGGAAGCGCTGGCCCCGGCCCGGGAGTTCATAGGGATGACGTGCCGCCAGCACCCAGGGGCGTCGCTGTTCGTCCTTCATCCCCTTCCAGTCCTCCTCCCAGCGGGGCCCGGCCAGGAGCAACAATCCCCGATGACGGACCCGGTTGCGATCGAGGCGCCCGAGGAGGCGGGGGAGGGGCTCCACCGCCCGGGCCACCACCAGATCGGGCCGTTCCTCGCCGCGCAGCCGTTCCTCGGCGGGCCCGGCCAGGACTTCGACTTGGAAGAGGCCCAGGCGCAAGGCCGCTTCCTCCAGGAAAGCCGCTTTCTTGCGGGTCCGTTCGCAGAGCAGGATCCGTTTCTCCGGGAAGAGGATGGCCCAGACCAGACCCGGCAAACCGCCGCCGCTGCCCCAGTCGGCGAGGGTGCGGGCGTCCTCGGGTACGAAGCGGGCCGCGCGGACGCAATCCACCAACTGACCCGGGATCAGTTCCTCCCAGTCCCGGGCTCCGGTCAGGCGAGTCACGTGGTTGGCGGCGAGGAGCAGGCGCCCATATTCCAGGAGTCCGCCCAGGGGACCGTCGGGAGGATCGGCCACCGCCGCGACCGCGCGCCGCAAGACGCCCAGGTCGAGGGGGTTCGGATCCTCCAGATTCGCGAGGATGTCCTCCGGGATGCCGGGAAAGGCCAAGGCAGGGCGAGGTCGGGGGAATGGCAGGCCAGGTAGG
>CAYVRL010000057.1:0-9268 GCA_964454065.1 uncultured Planctomycetales bacterium
ATTCACCTCCTCCGGGGCGCAACTCTTCACCCCGATGCAGACCGCGGTGATCGGCTGAGCCGATCGAGTCCGTCTCGCCGCCGGGGATCGGCGGCTGCGGGGGTGCTAATCTGAGCTTCCGACCCTTGGTTTCCCCCGGGTCGCCGTGCGCTTCGCCATGAAAACCCTCCAGGGCCCCGCGATCTTCCTTGCCCAGTTCCTGGGCGATACTCCCCCCTTCGACCAGATCGAGAGCATCGCGGAATGGGCTTCCGGGCTCGGTTTCGAAGGCCTTCAGGTACCCAGTTGGGATGCCCGCGCGATCGATCTGGATCGAGCGGCCAGTTCCCAGGCCTACTGCGACGATTGGCGTGCTCGTTTGGAGGTCCAGGGCCTGGAGCCCACCGAACTGAGTACCCATGTCCAGGGGCAATTGGTGGCGGTCCATCCCGCCTATGATTCTCTCTTCGACGCCTTCGTTCCGGCGCCGCTGCGTGGCAAACCCGCGCAACGGGCGGAGTGGGCGGCGGAGGAGGTCCGCAAGTGTTTGACCGCTTCCCGCAACCTCGGCCTGCGCACCATGGCCACGTTCAGCGGCGCGCTGGCCTGGCCCTACTTCTACCCTTGGCCGCAGCGTTCCCCCGGTCTGGTCGAGGAGGCCTTCGCCGAACTCGCGCGCCGCTGGCGTCCTTTGCTCGACCACGCCGAGGAATGTGGCGTGGATTGCGCCTTCGAGATCCATCCCGGGGAAGATCTTCACGATGGGGTCACCTGGGAGCGTTTCCGCGCGGCCACCGATGACCACCCCCGCGCGGAGATCCTCTACGACCCCAGTCACTTCCTCCTTCAGTCATTGGATTACTTGGAATTCCTCGATATCTACCACGAGCACGTCAAGGCCTTCCACGTGAAGGATGCCGAATTCCGACCCAACGGGCGCTCAGGGGCCTATGGCGGGTTCTTGCCCTGGGCCGACCGCCCCGGGCGCTTTCGTTCCCTGGGGGATGGACAGATCGATTTCTCCGCCATCTTCACCAAGCTCGCCCGTTACGACTTCCCCGGTTGGGCGGTCCTCGAATGGGAGTGTCCGTTCAAGGATGGCATGGTCGGCGCTTCCGAAGGTTCCGATTTCATCCGCGCGATGATCATCGAAGTCGCCTCCCATTCCTTTGACGATTTCGCTGCCGCCGAGACCGATCATGGGACCAATCGGCGCATCCTCGGTCTGGATCGCGCTTCCTCATGACCGCGGTTCCGCTGCGGATCGGCATGGTCGGAGGCGGTCCGGGGGCGTTCATCGGCGCCGTTCACCGGATCGCCTTGGCGATGGACGGCGAGTTCCGGCTGGTGGCGGGGGCCTTCAGCTCCGATCCCGAGAGGAGTCGCCTCTGCGGAGAGGGTCTGGGCCTCGACCCCACTCGGGTCTACGGATCCTGGGCGGAAATGGCCGCCAGCGAGGCGGCCTTGCCCGCAGGAATACGCATCGACGCGGTGGCCGTCGTAACCCCCAATCACCTCCATCATGCGCCGATCCTCGCGTTCCTCCGCCATGGGATCCACGTACTCTGCGACAAACCTCTCACGGTTTCGAGCGAGCTGGCCGCCGAACTGCGTACCGCGGTGTCGGAGTCGGGTTGCGTCTTCGTCTTGAGTCATCCCTATTCCGCTTATCCGATGGTCCTGGAAGCGAGGCGCTTGGTACGCGATGGTGTCCTCGGCGACCTTCGCAAGGTCCATGTCGAATACTTGCAGGACTGGCTGTCCGATCCGGTGGAGCGGCAGGGCCAGAAACAGGCCGAGTGGCGGACCGACCCGGAGCGGAGCGGACCGGGTGGGGCCCTCGGTGACATCGGCACGCATGCTTTTCAGCTCCTCGAGGAGGTCTGCGGGCGGCGGGTACTTCGCCTCCTCGGCGTGCGGCGTTCTTGTGTGGTCGGACGTCGCGTGGATGACGACGCGGAATTGCTTCTGGAACTGGAGGGTGGGGTGACCGGCACCCTGATCTGCTCGCAGGTTTGCGTGGGTTGTGAGAACGACCTGCGCCTGCGGGTCTTCGGGAGCGCCGCATCACTGGAGTGGTGGTCCCAGTCGCCGGCGGAGTTGCGGGTGGCGCGCAAGGGACGACCCCTCGAAATCCGGCGCGCCGCGCATCCTTATCTGGGAGAATCCGCGGCGGCGGCCTCTCGGGTTCCGCCCGGGCATCCCGAGGGTTTCCTGGAGGGTTTCGCCAACCTGTATCGTTCCTTCGCGCGGGCCATTCGCGGTACTCCCGGCCCCGGAGACGAAGCCTTGCCGGGGGTGGTCGAGGGTGAGCGCGGGGTTCGTTTCGTCGAAGCGGCGGTGGCGTCCTCGGCCAGCGGGAACTGGGTGGAGATCGCGCGGTGCCGGGGATGATTCCTTTGGATTCGCTTCGCCTCCCGCGGCTCGTCCTGGTCTTGGCGGCACTGCTCTTTCCGGTCGGCTGCGGTGGCGGATCCGCGGGTGGGGGGGGAGAGGGAGGGACGGAAGAGTCGGTACCGCGCAATCTGCTGCTGGTGACTTTCGATACTACCCGCGCCGATCACATCGGCGCCTACGGTTACGCAGCGGCGGAGACCCCGAACGTCGACGGCCTGGCCGCCGCGGGAGTCCTTTTCGAGGAATGTATCTCTCCCGCGCCGCTGACCTTACCCGCCCATTCCTCGTTGCTCAGCGGTTTGAGCCCGGATCACCATGGGGCACGTAACAACGGCACTCACACCTTACCCGACAAGGTCCGTACCCTTGCGGAAATCCTTCACGATAGCGGTTTCCATTGTGGGGCGGTCGTTTCGTCATTGGTTCTCGATTCGCGTTATGGTTTGGCTCAGGGTTTCGACGAGTACGACGACGACCTCTCGGCCTCCGGGGAGACCGCGCAGTTCATGCTCCGCGAGACCAAGGCTTCCGATACGCTGCGACGGGCGCGGAAATGGCTGGAACGGCGCGGGAGGGATCGTTGGTTCCTCTGGGTCCACTTCTTCGACCCTCACGCCGCATACCTTCCCCCGGAGCCCTATGCCTCGCGGCATCCGGGGCGCCCCTACGATGGGGAGATCGCCGCCGCGGACGCCGCCTTGGGTTCCTTGCTCGCCGATTTGCGGGCGGACGGAGAGCTCGATCGGACCCTGGTGGTGTTCACCGCCGATCATGGGGAATCCTTGAAGGAGCACGGGGAGTCCACCCACTCCTTCTTCCTCTACGACGCGACCACCCACGTACCTCTGGTGATGTGTGCCCCGTCTCGACTTCCCGCGGGGCGACGGGTCGCTGCGACCGTGGGGATCGTGGACGTGCTCCCGACGGTCTTGGACCTCCTGGGGGTTCCCGCCGACTCCCCCGCTCGGGTGGGGGGACGTCCACTCGATGGCGTTTCCCTGGCCGCTTGCGCCCGGGGGGAAGTCGAGGATCCACGGCGCCCACCCCTCTATCAGGAATCGATGACTCCCTACTACAGCCACGCCTGGGCGCCCCTTCGGGCGCTGCGCGGTTCCGGTTGGCGTTATGTGGAGGCGCCGCGCGAGGAGTATTACGACTTGCGTCGAGATCCGGGCGAGATCCACGATTTGCTCGCAGTCACTGCTGCGCCGGATGCCGCCTTGCGCGCCCGGGTCGCGAGTTTGCGCGCCCAGTTGGATGCGCGGCGCGCCCAGGGGGAGGAGGATTCGCGGCGCTCGGGTGCCGCGGCGATGAGTGGCGAGGAACGTGCGCAGCTCGCCGAGCTGGGTTATGTCACCGGGGACGGGGCACCTGGTACCGGAGCTGGGGCGGAGGCCGCGGAAGCGATCGATCCTCACGGGCTTCCCGATCCCAAGGATCGGATTCGCCAGTGGCAGTTGAATCTGGATGCCTACAACCTCGTTCGGGAACGGAAGTGGGAGGCTGCCGAGAAAGTCCTGAATCGTTTGCGGAAATCGGCGCCCGGCTCGGTCGAGGTGCGCAAACTGCTTTCGCGGGTCTACGAGGGAACGGGACGGATGGATGCCGCGGTGGAGGTGTTGCGGGAGTGCCTGGGTCGGCCTGGAGTGGATGGCGAGCTGTTGTTGCGGCTCGCGGGTTTGGAACGGTCGCACGGAGGAGGGGACTGGCAGGCGTTGGTGGCCTCCGCCCAGGATTTGGACCCCTTGGATCCGACTCCCTGGTCGCGACAGGGGGATTGGTTGCAAGCCGACGGGGACACCCGAGCGGCAGTGGTTGCTTATCGAAGAGCCCTGGAACTGGATCCGGACTTCTCCAATGCCTGGTACGGTCTGGGCCAGGTCCAACTCCGGCTCCACGAGGCAGCCCAGGCCGTGGAGTCCTTCCACAAGGCCTTGGCGGGGAATCCGGGTTCTTTCGAGGCCGAGATCGGGCTGGCGCGGGCCGACGAGGCCTTGGGTCGAACCGAGGACGCCGAACGTGCCTACCGCCGGGCCCTGGAGTCGAAGCCGGGGAATCCCAAGGCTCTGGTCGGCCTGGGCAATCTGGCCTATCGGGCCGGGCGCTTGGACGAGGCAGAAAGGGCCTACCGGGCCGCCCTATCCAGCCGCCCCGACCACTTCGAGGCCAACGCCAACCTCGGCACCCTCCTTCTCGAACGTGGTGACCGACCCGCCGCCCTCCCCTTCCTTCGCCACGCCCTCCGTCTCCACCCCACCGACCCCCACCTCCGCTCCCTCCTCCACTAGTTGCCGGGTGACTTCTTCCCGTTTCCTGACACCTCGTGCCGGGGATAAGATGTCGGAAAACGGGAAGAAGTCACCCGGCATCTCGTGTCCGTTAGAATCGGAGGAGGTTCAGATCGATGATGCCCTGCCTCCTCCCCCTCCTTTTACTCTCCCCGATGCAAGGTTTCGGACCCGTACTCGAGACCGCCTGGCGTTTCGATGGGTCCGCGCCCTTGGCACATCTCGGGACTTCCGTGGCTCTCGCCGGAGATGTGAACGGCGATGGGCAAGCCGATCTGCTTGTGGGCGCGCCCGGGGCCGCCCCGGGTGGGGTGGCTGGAGCCGGGAGTGCCTTCGTCTACTCGGGGGCCGACGGCACTCTCCTGTACCGCTTCGATGGCTCCGATCTGGGAGCCGAGATGGGCCGGTCGGTGGCCGGGGTCGGGGATCTGGATCACGACGGATACGCTGACTTCGCGATCGGCGCCCCGGGTAGCAAGCCGGACGGCATCCACCTTGCCGGAACCGTTTTCGTTCACTCCGGCTGGGATGGCCATCTTCTGTGGCAGCTCGACGGCGAGCACCAGGGAGACATGTTCGGACAATGCGTGCAACGTCTCGGTGACGCGGATCAGGATGGAACCGAGGACGTGATCGTCGCCGCCCCCAATGCCAGTCCGGCGCCCTACCACCAGGCTGGAACCGTGATCGCGGTCTCGGGAGTGGACGGCAGCTTGATCTACCGCGTGGACGGGAATGCGGATTACCAGTACTTCGGCCACTGTGCCGCCGTCGCCGGCGATGTTGACCACGATCATTTTCCGGACGTGCTCGTCGGCGCTCCTCTCGCCGATGTCCGTGGCATGCCCGCCGCCGGTTCCGCCTTCGTCTTCTCGGGGCGCACCGGACGCTCCCTCGCCCGTTTCGACGGACGTTCCCCCGGCGATTTCTTCGGCCAGTCGGTCGATGGAATCGCCGATCTGGACGGGGACGGGGCCGCCGAGCTCTTGATCGGCGCCAATGGTTTCGATCTCGGCGGGCGCGACAAGGTGGGGGCCGTCTACGTCTATTCCGGAGGGAGCGGCACCGTCCTGGCGCGCTTCACCGGCAAGAAGGACGGCGACGAGCTGGGTTATGCGGTCGCGGGGCTCGGGGATTCCGATGGTGACGGCGTCGCCGATCTGCTCCTCGGGGCCTGGCGCGCCAGCCCCGGTGGGGTGGAAGACGCGGGTTCCGCGGTGGTCCTGAGTGGTGCCACCGGTCGACTGCTGCATCGGATCGACGGAGAGAACAAGAATGCCTATCTTGGTTCTGCGCTGGCTTCCCTCGGGGATTGGAATGGCGACGGACTGGCCGATTTCGCAATCGGCGCCTACGGAACCGACAGCGGGGGTTGGAGTGGCTCCGGTTCCGCTCAGGTGCTGCTTTCCCTCGACGACCACGATGGCGACCTGCTCGCGACCCTCCACGAAACGGCGATCGGCACCGACCCGAACGACCAGGACAGCGACGACGATGGCTTGAGCGACGCTCAGGAGTGGTCCGCCAATCCGGAATGGATCGGTACCGATCCACTCGATTCCGACAGCGATGGGGATGGCCTCCTCGACGGCACCGAAATGGGATTGCAGAGCGGCCAACCCGGACGACCGGCCTGGGGCATCCTGGGCACCGATCCCGCGGTGTTCCAGCCGGATCTCGATCCCGCGACGACCACCGATCCCACCCAGGCCGACAGCGACGGCGGCGGGATCGGCGATGGTGGTGAAGACGCCAACCACAATGGACGAGTGGACATCTTCGAAAGTGATCCTTTGGACCCCTTGGATGATCGTATTCCGGGAGTGATGACCGCGAGCCCCGACACCCTCTCTGCGTCCGCGGGTGGGCTCTTCCAGTTGGCGATCGACTTCCCGGCCACTTTCGGCGGGCAGGAGTATTTCGTCTACGGATCCTTGACCGGGACGACCCCGGGCTTCGAACTCGGCGGACTGGTGGTGCCACTGGTGTACGATGCGCTCACCGATCTGACCTTTCAGCAGAACTACCTTCCCAACATGACGGCCTTCCACGGCAATTTGGATGCCGCGGGCGACGGGCTGGCGCTCTTCAGCGCCGCACCGGGCGAATTCCTGCCCTTGCTCGGACGGACCGCCTGGTGGGCGGCGGTGAGCTGGGACGGCGGGCTGCCGGAGAATGTGACGAATGCGGCGGGGGTGACGGTAACCCCCTGAGACTGGCCCAGTTCGGTGGAGGTCCCCTCGATGGCCCCGGTGGGGGCCCGATGGCCGTTTCCGGAGGGATCGGGCGCCTGACGACTTTCGGTCCCATCCCTCCCCATGCGCTTCCAGACACCCCGGGTTGGGAGTGGGCCGACCGGGCAGACGTTCCAGGGCCGGGAGAGTTACGGAATCCCCTCGGATGCGCATCCACCGAACTGGGCCAGATTCCGGAGGGGAACCGAGCCCCGCCCCTTACTCCTGAGCCCCGGCCACACCCCGCCTCCGGTGGTCCTCGTATCGCTCCATCAGCTCCCGGAGCGGAACCGGCAGAGACCGCCGCAGACTTGCCGCGGGGCTCGCCCAGCGTAGGATCCCCGCGGGATCCACGAAGACCAGCTCGGCGGGGGCGGAGTCCCCGCCCCGGGGCGGCGGGCGCAGAGCGGAGCCTCGTTCGTGCCGGAGGAGTCGCCAGCCTCCGGGCGGTCCCTCGACTTCCGCCGGGAGGAAGTCCTCCGTGACGTGTTCCGGCACCTCGGCGGGAAGGATCACCAGGAGACTCTGGCTGGCTCCTTCTCGGATCAGTCGTTCCGCGATTCGGGCACTACGGTCGCGCGCCGCGGCGAGCCATTGCTCGGCATCGGTCCCGGCCGCAGGACTTGGAAACCAGAGCACCAGACTGCCCGAACTCGCGATCGGCAAACCCGTGACCGGTCGTTCGCGCAGTTCTTGCCAGTCCTCGGCACCGGGGGAACGTAGGGAGAGCCCCCATCCCCAGGCCTCGGCGCCGGGTCGCCAAGCACTGCGGTCCAGGCGTTGCACCATCGGAGCGATCGCCCGATAGGTGCCCGTATCCGCCCAGAAACCGATGCGGCCGACGATGGGGCGTCCGTCCACCGTGCTCAGGACTCCCACCCGGCGTCCCTCCACCCAGGCCTCCACGGTCGGGCCGTCCACCCGCAGCTCCACGTCGAAGCTCTTCTTCCCCGTGCCGAAACCAGCGCTCCCGCCCTGGGCGGATCGCCGCGTGTAGAGGCCGTCCAGACTCCAGGAGATCGCATGCAAGGACTCCCTCGCCCCGCCCGGGGGCGGGTCCACCGAATGGCTCCAATCCCCGCCGGAAAAGGAGAAACGAACGTTGCGGTCCCGTCGCGTCCAACCCAAAACGATGCCCCCACTGGTGAAGGAGGTCGTGAATTCGATCCGCGTGTGGAGGACGTAGCGGCCGGGATCCATCCATTCCTTCCCGAGCACGAATGCGTCCCTGCGAAAGACCTCTCGATCCATGGTGCCGGTCCCCCCGCGCGGTTCCTTGCGACCGAGGTGCAGGTCGCCGACCCGATCCTCGCACCACAGACCCGGGATCCGTTCCTTCTCATGACCGGTCAAACCCTCCTCTCCCCAGCCACGGGAGCCCAACCGGTGGGGAGGCGGATCGAAGGGGTGGAGTAGCGGCGGGGAAGTCGTGCTCGGGAGATCAGCGTCCGGTTCGAGGCGGGGGATCGGCGCCGACGAGAGAGCCGTGGGAGCCAGCGCAGGCAACCCCAGCCTTGCGGCGAGACGGTCGTGTTCGGCGAGCATCGCTCGAGCTGCGCGGAGGGCCCCTTTCGCCGCGTAGCTTCGCGCCGCATCCGCCCATGCGCGAGCCAGGGCTGGGAGTTCCGGAAGCTGATCCAAGAAGGGGGCGGGCGTTCCATGGCGACCGTGCAGGACCGGGGCGTCGTAGCGCGGGGCATGGCGCAACACCCAGGCGGCATCCGCGGCGCCCAGATCCTCCTCCAGGCGAGCGAGCTGATGGACGGTGGCGATCGAGGCTTCGTCCACCGCGAGCGACCACTGCAAGGCCACTGCCGCTTGCGCCTTGCGTCCTTCCTCGGCGAATAGCTCCCCCGCGATTCGCGCCTGGTCCTGGCCGAACCAGGGTTCCGCGCGGCGTCGCAACCAGGTCCACGTGGGTTCGTCGTGAACCGTTACCGCGTGATCGGTGGAGGGCAGTTCGGTGCTGTAGTGCTTCAACCATGGGGCCGGGTGCCGCCAACGGAAGCCCTCCAGGAAAGCGCGCCAGTCCTTGGTGAAGGCCTCCATGCCGTCGGGGCGACCATCTTCGCCGTCCGCGAAATGATCCGCGAAGACCGCCACCGGTTTCCCCTTGCGCCGTTCCTCGCCGCGCATGAAGGCGTCCAAACGGTCTGCGTAGAGCGGGGGGCGCTCTTCCCACGGTGGAACGGTTTCCGCGTCTGGATCGGCTTCGGGATCCGCGTCGGGGCCGCGCCAGGTGTGCAGGTACACCCAGAGGGCGTACCCGGCGGTGTAGTTGTCGCGGTATTCCTCGATGGTGCCCGCGATCAGTTCCTCCAGTTCCTCTCGTCGTCCATAACCGAGACGCAAGGTGGCGGGAAAGCTACC
>CAYVRL010000058.1:0-9262 GCA_964454065.1 uncultured Planctomycetales bacterium
GAGGGCCTTCAGCCCACCTTCGAGATCGGCCTTCACCAACAGTTGCTGGCGGTATCGCCCCTTCAAACGCTGGATGAGCGGCGGCGCCGGCCCGAGCAAGGTGACCCCCTTCCCGGATCCGAGTTCGGCTCCCCGCGCGGCTTCCCGAAGCGCCGCGGCAGCCGCGGCTGCCCATCGGGCCACGCGCCGCGGTTCCTTTCCCTCGAAGAGCAACCGCACCGCCGCGGAAACGGGTGGATAGTCGAACTCGCGCCGTTCGGCCAGCTCCCGCTCGGCAAAGGCCTGGTAGTCGTGTCGTGCCGCCGCCTGGATCGCGGGATGTTCCGGGATCCAGCTCTGGACCACGACCTTCCCGCCGCGGGCGCTGCGTCCGGCCCGCCCCGCCACCTGGCAGACCAGGTCGAAGCAGCGCTCGGCGGAACGGAAATCAGGATGGTGGAGCGCGGTATCGGCATCCAACACGCCCACCACCGTGACCTCCGGAAAGTCCAGTCCCTTGGCCACCATTTGCGTGCCGAGCAGGAGATCGATCCGCCCCTGGCCGAAATCCTCCAACAACTTCTCGTAGGACTCGCGGCGGAGCATGGTGTCGCGATCCATGCGGGCGATCCGAGCTTCGGGAAACATCCGCCGCAAGCTGTCCTCGGCCCGTTCGGTGCCGACCCCGACCAAGGACAGCTCCGCCCCACACTTCTTGCATCGTCTCGGCTCCGGGTATTCGCGCAGGCAGTAGTGGCAGACCGCCTTGTGCCGCCAGCGGTGATAGGTCAGGGCCACGTCACAGAATTCACAGTGGACGCTGCCCCCGCACTGGCGGCAGTGCCAGGCGGGCGAGTACCCGCGGCGGTTCAGGAACAAGATGCCCCGCTCGCCGCGGGAGAGGGCACCTTCCAGGGCACGCCGCAAGGGGGCGCTCACGACCAACCAAGAACCCCGCTCCGGCTTCTCGAGGCGCATGTCCACGACCTCGACCGGAGGAAGACTCCCTCCGGCCACTCGTTCCGGAAGCTCCAGCAAGCGCAAGCGGCCCTCGCGCGCCGCACACCAGGATTCCAGGGAGGGCGTGGCGGAGCCCAGCACGCACACCGCGCCTTCCAACCGGGCCCGCTCCAAAGCGATCTCCCGAGCGTGATAGCGCGGGGTGGATTCCTGCTTGAAAGAGCTTTCGTGTTCCTCGTCCACCACGATCAGACCCAAACGGGGAAGGGGCGCGAAGAGTGCCGAACGCGCCCCGACCACCACCCGCAGACGCCCCTCGCGCAAGGCCAGCCACTGATCGTGCCGCTCCGCATCCGTCAGGGAACTGTGCAACACCGCCACCTCTCCAGCGCGGGCGCGGAAACGGGCCACCGTCTGCGGAGTGAGCGCGATCTCCGGAACCAGGACGATCGCTCCCCGCCCCATCGCCAGACAGCGCTCCAGAGCCCGAAGATAGACCTCGGTCTTGCCCGAACCGGTGATTCCATGAAGCAAGAAACCCTCCGACACCTCGTTCTCCAGGGCCTGGGTGATCGCCTCGATGGCCCGCCGCTGGGATGGACTGGGAGCAGGGGGAACATCCGGCACCGCCTCCCTGCCCGCGAAGGGATCAAGCACTTCCCGGCGGCGCCCGAAACGTACCAGCCCCTTGCGGGCCAGGCTCTGGAGTGGCGAGGAAGACAGCCCGGTACGGGAACGGAAACTCCGGACCTCGACGGGACCCCCGGCCTGTCGGAGGTGAGCGAGTGCTTTCTCCTGTTTCGGAAAGCGCCGGGCGAGGGTGGCCAACTCCTCCCCCTCGGGATAGCGGACCAGTTCCACGGTCGGGACCGTGCGGCGGGGCCGATCGCGACGCAGCGCCGCGGGCAGCATGGCAGCCAGCGCCTGTCCCCAGGAACAATAGGTGTCGTCGGCGATCAGGTGCGCGAGACGGAGCAACGCGGGTGTCAGGAGTGGTTCCGAATCCAACAAACGCCCGAGGGGGCGAATCCGCTTCGCATCCACCCCCGGCGGCGGATGGGGATCCAGGCCCACGACGACCCCGACCAGGCTGCGGCTGCCAAAGGGCACCCGGACTCGGGAGCCCGGTCGAAGCCCCTCCCAGGCTCGCGGCACTCGATAGCTGAACTCGCGCCGGACCGGTGTATCCAGAGCCACCCGCGCATAGGAGGTGGAGACCCCTTCGAAGAGGAGGCGAGGTTGCACCGGAGCGGACATCTTGCGGCATTCTAGGCGGGAAGACGATCGCCCCGGCCCGGGGTTACGCTTTTCCCTCCATGGCACTCCCGCCCGACCTCCGCACTCCGGTGAGCCTGCTGTCCGGATGGCTCGGCGCGGGCAAGACCACTCTCCTCAACCATCTGCTGGCCCATCCCGGCGGTCGCCGCTTCGCGGTCCTGGTCAACGAGTTCGGAGACATCGGCGTGGATCAGCACCTGGTCCTGCGCGCCGAGGAGGATCTCCTCGAACTCAACAACGGCTGCGTTTGTTGTACGGTGCGCGGCGACCTGGTCCGAGCCCTGAACCGCCTGCGCCGCCGCCGGGGTTGGTTCCGGCGCCGCCCGCGTTTCGATCACGTGCTGCTGGAGACCACCGGGATCGCCGAACCCGCCCCCCTCCTGCGCACTTTCCTGGTCGAGGCGGAAATCGCCCTCCGTTACCGGGTCGCGGGGATCACCACCCTGGTCGACGCCCGCCACGCGGAACCCGCGCTGAGCGAGCGCAGCGCCCGCGAACAGATCGCGCTGGCCGACCTGCTCCTCCTCAACAAGGCGGACCTGGCCACCACCGCGGAGCTGACCGCCCTGGAGCGGCGCCTCAGGAGCTGGAATCCCACCGCACGGCTCCAACGCGCCGTCCGCGCGGCCATCCCCGCGGAGGACGTGCTCCGTGAACCCATCCCCCGGGCGCTGGAGGAGCTTCCGGACCCTGGCGAAGCGCACCGTCACGAGCTTCAGGCCCTGTCGCTGCGAGAGGACCGCCCCCTGGACCCGATGAGGACCCAGTTGTGGTTGGACGGCTGCGCGCGGCGGATGCGCGGTCGTCTGCTCCGCTACAAGGGCTTCCTGAATCTCGCGGACCAGCGCGAACGGGCGCTGCTGCAAGGGGTGTACGAACTCTATAGCGTGGAAGCAGCGGGCCCCTGGGAAGAGGGCCGACCGCCCCGCACCGAACTGGTCTTCATCGGCCGCGAACTGGACCGCGCGGAGCTCCAGCGGGGGCTGGAGGCCTGCGTGGCCTCGGCGTGAACGCGACGATGGCGAGGGCTACTTGCCCGCCTCCTTGGCGCTGCACTGCGGACATTCCTTGCCCAGGGCCGCAGCGTCGATGCAGCACTGCTTCATCGCCGGCTTCTCGGCCTGGCTCTCGGCACGAGTGAGCTGGACGTCCGTCTTGACCCCGCCGGGGTGTCCTTCGCAGGCCGGCGCGGCGCACAGGGCGAGTACGGCCAGGATGCTGGTCGGGTGGAACTTCATGGTCTTCGCTATCGGGCTTCCGGATCGGGAAGGGTCTCCAACAGCGCGAGCAGGGATTCTTCGAGCTGCTCCCGCTGCCAGTCGTTCAGACTGATTGTAGCCTCGAGTTCCGCGCGGGTACGAGGCAGCCGTCGGGCGATGGCCTCCAGATGGCGACGGTGGAGCAGACGCTCGCTGGGCAATTCGAGTTCCGCGGCGCGCCGCTTGCGCCAGTTGCGCAGGGCCTCCAGGTTCTCCCGCCGGATCCGGCGATGGCGGCGTTCCTCGGGGGTGGCCCGGGCCTGGGTGGGCGGGTCGATCCGCTCCCCCTCGCAGGTGCGGAGGACGGCCAGGATCTCCGCTCCGACCCGCCGCGCCTTCTGGAAACCCACCCCCCGGCGCTTGCCGAGTTCCGGCATGCCGCGGGGAGGATCCGTGGCCAGGGAGAGCAAGGCTTCGTTGGCCAGCACCCGGAAGACCGGTTTGTCGATTTCGCGCGCCCGCTCCTCACGCCAGCGGAACAGGGCCCGGAGGCGCGCCGCGGCGGCGCCGTCCAGGTTCCGGGCTCCCTTCAGACGCCGCCAGCCCTCCAGATCCGGTTCCCGCGGGGGAAGGACTTCTCGCTCCAGACGTTCGAATTCACCGGCCGCGGCTCCGGACATCCCGGCGCTCTCCAGCTCGCGGGAGAGACGCGCGTAGAGATCGGGGAGGAAATGGGTGTCGCCGCGGGCGTAGGCGAGCTGGGAAGGACTGAGCGGTCGCTTCCCCCAGTCGGAACGCTGCTCCTTCTTGGAAGGTTTGAAGCCGTAGTAGCTCTCGATCAGCGAGGCCAAACCGGTGCGTTCGTGACGCAGCAGGGTCATCGCCACTTGAGTGTCGAACAGACCTCGAACCGCGGCCCCCAGGTCCTTTTCGAGGAGCATCAGGTCGAACTCCGCGGCATGGAAGATCTTGACCACCGAGGGGTCCGCCAGCAGATCGTTCACGGCCCGGAGCTCACCCCCGAGTGCCAGGGGATCGACGATGTAGTCCTCCCCCGCGGCGGAGGCCTGGAACAGACACAGGCGATCCGTATAGGCATAGAAGGAGTTGGACTCGGTATCCAGGCCCACCACTCCCGCGGCCCGCCACGCCGCGATCGCCTTCCCCAGTTCGCTGGGGGTATCGATCAAACGGACCGGGGGCCAGTCGGCGGGAATGCGATCGGGCATTCCCAAAGCTTAGCGATCTCAGTAGAGCAGGATCATCACCGGCATCGTCCAGGCGGTACCCGGGCCGATGTCGTAGTCGATGTCGGCGCGGTACCAGGAAGAAGCCGTGGGTTCGACCGTGGTGGGAACGATCACGCTTCCGGAACCGGTCACGCCGGTGAACTCCTGGACCAGGACTTCGTCGCTGGCCCCGACACTGCCCTTCCAGACCCGTAGCGTCGCGCTCTGGGGCGTGTTGTAGAAGACCTCCATGTCCACCGGATAACCCGGGGGGATCTTGGAGCCCTTGACCTTCACCAAGGCGCCGCCCAGGGCCGAGCGGCCCGCGGAATCGCGCAACTCGATGTCCAGGAAAGGACCGTTGGACAGGTAGTTGCGCCCCGCCATGATCGCGGCGCGCAAGCGCGCGTCGGTGTAAGGGGCATCGACCCAGGTGTGGACGGCCCCGAAATCGAAGGCCTGGTCATGGGTATCGCTACCCGACAGCGGCAGGGTGAAGCGCCCTTCCAGCATCCGCTGCTTCCACCACCACACGTGTTCGGCCTCCGGCTGCCCGACCGCGCCGTTCCAGATCTCGGTTCCGAGGGTCTTGTTGGAGGGCATGCCCCGGAAACCGTCCACGCTGTTGAAGGCCCAGAGACTCGCGTTGGGATGGTTGGCGACCGTGAAACCACCTTCCTGGTTGACCGCGGGGACGTTGTTGAGCTGCGAATAGAGCGGGTCGTCGCAGAAATCGAGGAAACCATCCTTTCCGCCCGGTTTACGGCTGGTGATCCCATGTGCGCCCATGTGGTGGACCGGACTGCCGAACCCCAGGTAGCACATGTAATCGGCACCGTCGCTGCCCCATTGACGACCGGTTTCGCGACCAGAGATCTCGGTCCCGCAGATCAGCACGAAAGCCGCATCGTCCAGGGTAGCGGCCTCGTTCTTCACCGCGTTGAACTCCGTATCGCTGTTGATGCAGTACGAATGGGTGGTCGTACTGTAGAAATCCATTCCCAAGGCCAGATACTGATTCTTCAGATTGGCGTTGGTGAAGGAACCGGTGATGTTGACCGACTCGGCGGCGCAGCTCGGACAGCCGTTGATCGCTTCGTCACGGCAGTTGTGCACGTGCAGGTCGCCAGCGTGCCACGCGCCAGCGGCGCGCCCCTTCCCCATCGCGGCATACCATTCGGCGGGGGGCGGCATGTATTCGGGCAGCAGGGTGACGGTGTGGGTCAGACGAGCGCTCCGCTCCGTACCCTGTCGATCCCGGTAGGTCAGGACCACGTCGATGTCGTTCTCGTCCCCGGGCCGGGCCCCCGCGAGGAGGGCGTGCAGATCCACCGGGAATTCCACGTTGCGTAGCTGGGGCGCGCCGGTCAGTTTGAGGTTCCGAACCCCGGCGATGATGTCGAGGAAGTAAGCTGCCTCCACGTCCTGATCCAGCTTCGGGCGCTGGTCGAGAGGGATGTAGAGTCGCGGGGAGTGGCGGTGGGAGAGTTCCGGATCCACCATCTCCATCTTGCGATAGATCCCTTCCACGGCGCCGGAGTCGCCGGTCATCCGTTCCCCGTGCAAGTCCACCGAGGCGAGGGGATCTCCGGAGGCGGTACGCACGTCGAGACGTTCCAGGGCCACGGGGCTGGTGCCGGAGTTGTAGAGCTGGACTTTCATCCGCACGGTCATATCGGTCCGGCGAACCGAATCCATCAGACCGAAGGGCAGCACCTGGACCGCGCCGTCGCCCAACGGGGCCGCGGAGAGGTCCTGGGAAGCGGAAGCGACCAGCCCCAGGGCGAGGGCGCAGCCGGAGAGAAGGAGGACGGGGAGAGTCGGCTTCATCGAAGGGATGCGGGAGGGGGGGGAGGCGGCCTTCGTGGCCGCCCTCTATCCTAACCGGAGTCATGCGCGCACGCCTGCCGCAGTGGATCGCCCTCTTGACGGTCTTCTTCCTCGCCCAACTCGGGTGGTGGGGCTACTCCTTGTGGACCCGCGCCGATGACCTGTATCGAGCGGGCTATCGCTCCTTGCATGAGCGCCTGGACCTGGCCCAGGCCGAGTTGAGCGACGAGTTGGCCGGCGGTGCCGATCCGGCCCAGGTGTGGCCGGTCCTCTCCACCCGCTTTCCGGGAATCGTCCGCTTGCCGGCGGCCGACGGAGTCGCGCTGCAAATCAGCGGCCAGGCCGCCGAGAGCCTCGCCCAACGCCGTTCGCGCTTGCACGCGATGGTCCTCGGCGAGGGGGCCTTCTTCCTCGCCCTGACTGGAGCCGCGGTCTGGTTGATGCGCCGCGGTCTGCGCCGCGAAGCGGACCTGGCCTTGCAGGAATCGAACTTCCTCGCCGCGGTCACCCACGAATTCCGATCCCCCCTTCAGTCCCTGCGCCTGGCCGTCGAATCCATGATCCGCCGCCCGGACCCGAAACGCGCCCGGCTCTACGCGGAAGGCATGCTGGAGGATCTGAGTCGTTTGGATCGCCTGGTGGAGAACGTGCTCACCATCGGCCGCTTCGATGCCCAAGCCTTACTGGGCCGCCCTCGCCCCGTCGATCTCGCCCCACTGGTCCGCGACCACGTCCAGCGTTGGCTCACGGCCTCGGGAATGGATCCGGGATCGTTGGAACTGCGGATCCCGGAGTCGGCGCCCGCGGAAGCCGACCCTTCCGCGCTCGCTCCCCTGATCGGCAATCTGCTCGACAATGCCCGCAAGTACGGAGAGGGGAGAACCATCGTGTTGCAGCTCTCGCGAGGCGGCGGTCGCGTGGACCTGACGGTCAGCGATTCCGGACGCGGCTTCACCGCCGAGGAAAGCCGTCACCTCTTCGAGCGCTTCTGGCGGGCGGGAGACGAGCGGGTGCGCAGTACTCCCGGAACCGGGCTCGGTCTCCATCTCGTCCAACGCCTCGCCCACGCGCAGGGCGCCACCGTCCACGCCGAAAGCCCCGGGCCGGGCCATGGCGCGAGTTTCTCGATCCGCTGGCCCGCTGCCGAGGAAGAAGCATGAGTCGACGCATTCTGGTCGTGGAGGACGAAGCCCGCATCGCCCGTCTGGTGTGCGACAACCTCGAGGCCGAAGGTTACAAGGTCGTCCACGCCGCCGACGGAGAGGCCGGTCTCCGCGCCGCCCGTGCGGGAGGCATCGATCTGATCCTGCTGGACGTGATGCTGCCCCTGATGGACGGTTTCGAGGTCTGCCGCACGCTGCGGGCGGAAGGGGATCGCACCCCGATCCTTTTCCTGACCGCCCGCGACCTCCCTCACGACCGAGTCGAGGGCCTCCACGCCGGAGGGGACGACTACCTGGTCAAACCCTTCCATCTCGAGGAACTCCTGGCCCGCGTGGAGGCCCTGATGCGACGTTGCGACTGGGCCGAGCAACCCGTCGAGGGACGGCTCCCGGTCGGAGAGGGCTGGGTGGACATGGTCACCCACGTGGCTTGCGACCGGGAGGGTCGGGAAGAGACCCTTCCCGTCAAGGAGTTCGGGATCCTGAAACTGCTGATCGAAGCCCGCGGAGGGATCGTGAGCCGCAATCAGATCCTGGACGAGGTCTGGGGACAGGAGGCCAACCCCACCCCGCGCACCGTGGACAACTTCGTGGTCCGCTTGCGGCGCCGCTTCGAGGCCGATCCGGCCCAACCGCGACACCTGCTCACGGTCCGCGGAATCGGCTATCGACTGCGCTGAAGAGAGGAAAAGGAGCGTCTGCAGGGCTTGCCAAGGGGGAAGCCGAGAGCTAGACCAAAGCGGTCCCCGCCCCCGGTGATGGTGGTTGGGGTTCGTAATCCCCTCCCTCCTCCAGCCACCAGAAGCCGTGGGAAACAAGATCGTCGCCGTCCGGGAACTCGCCCCGAAGACGCAATTCATCGAAGTCGAGGTTCCTCACATCGCCGAGCGCGGCCGAGCCGGCCAGTTCGTCATCCTGCGGGTCTCGGAGCATGGAGAGCGGATCCCGCTGACCATCGCCCACCGCAATCCGGACAAGGGGACGATCGTCATCGTGGCCGCGGAAGTGGGCAAGACCACCCGGGATCTGAACGCCCTCGGGGTGGGCGACGAGATCCTGGATCTCGCGGGGCCCCTCGGCAAGGCCACGCCGATCCCCGCGGGGGGCAAGACCGTGGTCTGTGTAGGGGGCGGGATCGGCAACGCGGTGGTTTGGCCGCAAGCCACGGCCCTCAAGGAGGCCGGGAACGAAGTCATCTGCATCCTCGGATCCCGCACCAAGGAACTCTTGATCCTCGAGGAGGAAATCGCCGCGGTCAGCGACCAGCTCATCATCACCACCGACGACGGCTCCTACGGCCGCAAGGGCCTGGTCACCGAAGCGCTCGAAGACCTGATCCGTTCCGGCAAGGGGATCGACGAAGTCATCTGCATCGGCCCGGTGATCATGATGAAGTTCGTCTGTAAGACCACCGAGCCCCATGGCATCCCCACCCAGGCTTCGCTGAACCCGATCATGGTCGACGGCACCGGCATGTGCGGCGCCTGCCGGGTCACGGTGGGCGGCAAGACTCGTTTCGCCTGCGTCGAGGGACCCGAGTTCGACGGTCACCAGGTGGATTTCGACGAGTTGATGACTCGGCTCACATATTACCGCGAGGAAGAGGCCGCTTCTCTGGAGCACG
>CAYVRL010000059.1:0-9164 GCA_964454065.1 uncultured Planctomycetales bacterium
GAGGAACTCGGGGGAACGGCCCGACCCCGTAGTCGAGGAATGCGCTCCCCTCTCGTTCCCCTGGTCATTCCGGCCCTGTTCACCCTCCTGCTCAGCGGCTGCGCTGCCTCGGGGGCGGGAACCCCTCCTCGCCCGACCCCCCCGTGGAGCGGCGGAATCCGCGTGGATGGAGCACTCCGGGCGATCATGCGCCAGGGACGGACGGATTCCCGGGTGAAGCTGAACGCTCTCCTCCCCGACCCGGAGTTGTGCGGGATCGGCGCCCTCGCTGGGCTCGCCGGTGAGATCACCATCCTCGACGGGACCGCCTACCTGAGCTATCCCGAGGGCGAGGACTCCGCGAGGACGACGGCTCTTACCCAGAGCGATGCCGGGGCCGCCTTGCTGGTCACCGCGCGAGTCCCGAGCTGGAGGACCATGCCCCTCTCCGAATCGATCCCGTGGGACGAACTGGCCACCCGGATCGCGGGACTCGCTTCCGCCGCGGGCCTGGACCCCGAGCAGCGGATTCCCTTCCAGATCCAAGGGGAGTTCCAGGATCTGGAATGGCACGTGATCGACGGCGGTCGCCTTCCCCCGGGTCCGAGTACCCACGAAGCTCACCAGAAGGCCTCGGTCCTCCTCCACGCGGACCGGGCGCGCGGCACCCTGGTGGGCTTCTACTCCACGCACGATCAAGGGGTGTTCACCCACATGGACTCCGCCATCCATGTGCACTGCGTCCTTCGGAATCCGTTCTCCGCCGGCCACGTGAACCACGCCATCATCCCGGCGGGGAGCATCATCCGCTTCCCCGTGCCGCCACCGCCCGCCCCGCGGGAGTAGCGCTCCTACCAGCGGTAGAAGCCTTCGCCACTCTTGCGGCCAAGGCGACCCTCGGCCACCATCTCGCGGAGCAGACGCGGAGGGGTGAAACGGGGTCCGAGGGAGCGTTCCAGGTGCTCCGCGATCCCGAGGCGTACGTCCAGACCGACGAGGTCCGTGAGGCGCAACGGTCCCATCGGATGACGATACCCCAGCACCATCGCCCGGTCGATGTCCTCGGGGGTCGCGACCTCCTCCTCGACCATGCGAATGGCTTCCAGCCCCAACGCCACCCCGAGTCGAGAACTCGCGAAACCGGGGCGGTCCCGGACCACGATCGGCTCCTTGCCCAGCCGCGCGGCCAGATCGCGGGCGAGTTCCACGGTCTCGGGGGAGGTTCGGGTGCCACGGACGATCTCCAAGAGCGCCATCAACGGAACCGGATTGAAGAAATGGAGCCCGCAGAAACGTCCCGGATGGCGCAATCCTCCGGCGATGTCGGATACGGGGAGGGAGGAAGTGTTGGTGGCCAGCAAGGCCGTGGGAGGAGCGGTCCGTTCGACCTCGGCGAAGACCTGTCGTTTCAGCTCGAGCTGCTCGGGCACGGCTTCGATCACCAGATCGGCCCCCCGGCAAGCGGAAGGGAGATCGGAAGTCGGAGTGAGTCGACTCGTCGCCGCGGCCGCTTCGGCCGAGTTGAGCCTGCCCTTGGCCACGGCCCCGTCGAGCATCCTCCTGATCCGCTCCGAAGCGTTACGCAGGAGATCGTCTCCCAGGTCGTAGAGCCGGACTTCGAAACCGGCTTGGGCACAGACCTGGGCGATGCCCTGGCCCATGGTGCCCGCGCCGATCACCGCGGCGACGTGGAGTTCGAATGCATCGGGTGAGGTTCTCATGGTCTCTGGATCAAGGAATGGTTCGGGTCTCCCCGCGCTCCACGCTCTTCTCGGAAACCGAGAAGGAAAGATCGGGATGGCCTTCACGGTGCAGCCGCACCGCGTCACTGGGGTACGGGACTCGGAACTCGGCCCACCCGGTTTCATCGGTATGGGCCTGGGCGGTCCAGGTGAAGGACCATCCGGACCCGGAAAAGGAGACCGGGATCTCGAGGGCCACTTCGGTCCCGGGCGAAGCGCCGATCCGGAGCCGAGCCCCGCGCACGTGCTCCCAGAGGAAAGCGGCCGGAAGGGCCCCGCGATCCCCGACCAGGCGCGGAGGCGGAGAGAGGTCGGGGAAGGGGGAAACCGCGACCAGGCGGAGATAGGAGGGGGCTTGGGAACCGATGAAGAACAAGGAGGCGAGCAGGGAATGCCCCCAGGGAGTGGAGGGGGATCCGGCAATGGTCTTCAACCGTCCCCAGGCCGCCGCCATGATGGTATGCACCAGCACGAAACGACTCCGGTGTCGTTGGAGAATCGCTTCCGCGGCGGGGAAATCGGAAGCCGTGAAGAAAAGCGCATCGTCGCGGAAGGATTCCTCGCCCACATAGCTGCCGAAGTTGGTGGCGACGCTCCCGGTGGCGGCGACGAACTCCAAGGCATGCCCTTGATCCCAATGGGCGAGCACCGAAACGCCTGGCTCGGAGTGGGAAGCGATCCATTCGTGGACCCACCGGATTCCGTTCTGGCGCAGTGCCTCCTGGGAGCTACGATCGGCTCGGCGGTTCCTCAGACGATCGACGCCGCTGGCGAGCGACGGAGCCTGGAGGAGGAGGGGCGGGAAGAGAAGCAGCGCGAGGCGAAAGCGCCCGAGGCGGGGCAGCCGTTCGGCCAGCCACCAGCCGAGGAGCAAGGCCAGCGGAAGCGAAGCCGCGGCGGAGAAACGACGCTGGATCGAGGCCTGGAGCAGGAACATGGGTGCGACGATCAGCCAGGGGAGCAGCGCCGGGCGGACATGCACCTGGCGGAGTGCGCTCACCCAGGCGAACGGGATCAGGAGTGAACCGAAACCCAACCAGAGAAAGGCACCGCCCGCGAAGAGCTGCCCGGCCAGGCCCGGCGGGGCGTAGGGGTCATGACCGAGCAGAGGCTGGGATTCGGCGATACCCGCCATGAAAGCGTTGTTCCGCGCCGACCAGGCAAAGGCTTCACGCAAGCCCGCGCCCGGACCCAGCGGCAGCAGGACGAGGAACAGGCCGAGCAGCGTCAAGCCCCCTGCCACCACCCAGGGATAGAGCCGTCGAGCGCGACCTCCGGTACGCAAGAAGAGAAGTGGAGCGCAGACTGCCGCGCCAAGCAGCAGGAAACTGGGATGGAACTGGGAAAGATCCACCACCGACCAGGGCTGGAGCCGAAACCAGGGGCTGAGAGCCAGCGCCGGCGCCAGGGCCAGCAAGGCGATCAGATGGAAGCTCAGGCCGAAGGCTCCGAGCCCCGCGCGGCCCTCCCGCCCCCTCTCACCGAGGAGCAGGATCCCGATCATCGCATCCACCGCGACCACGTATTCCAGAGCGGCCACCCACACTCCGAGCAGGAGGCCCGCCAGGAGACCGCAGACGATCCCGCTACGCAGTCCGACGCGGGGATCGTGGGCGGCGCCGCGACGCAAGCCTTCCCCCAGGGAGAGCAAGAGGGCGGCCAGCAGGAGGCCCACGAAGGCGTGATGGTCCGCAATGCCGGGAACGGTGTAGTGGATCGAACCGTAGGCCAGAGCGTGCAGGATGCCGGCCACGAGGGCCGCCGCGGGACCGCCCAGCCGCCATGCCGCGGCGGCGAGCAGCATGGTGGTCCCCACTCCCCACCACAGAGGAAGGGTGGATGCGGCCCGTTCGACGAAGGCGTGCCGCGCCGCCGGTTCCCGCGGCGCGAAGGGGCGGAAGAGCAGAGTGAGCAGGGTGTCGTAATAGGGCGGCCAGGGGATCGCGGCACCCGCCGGAAAATTCATGCGCGGATCGTGGGCCGCCGGGGGCAGCCCCTCGGCCAGGGACCGCTCCACCCGCCGCGCGTGATAGAGACCGTCGGGCTCGACGCTGAACCAGTTCGCCTCCGGCGGGCCACCGTCCGTAGGGAGGTAGTGGAAACGAGCCTCGTGGACCTCCCGAGCCGCCCAGGAGAGCAGCGCCAGGAAAACGAAGAGCGACAAGGCGGCGAGGCGGCGGCGAGAGGGAAGTCCCATCGTCAAAACCGCAGTGAGTACACGAGTTTCAGGGTGAGATCCCGATCCAGCGGCACATAGGGCCCATTGGGGAGTTCCTGCCAGGCATCGTTCAACACCAGGAAGGCCTCGCGCCCATCTTCCAGCAACCAGTGGAGGCGGGATTGCCAGCCGATGACATCCGACTGATTGTCCCCCTGGATGAGGTTTTGGATGGTGAGGAGAGGAGAGAAGGAATAGTCCAGATTCACGATCCCGATCCGGGAGATGAAGTCTCCTCCGGGGAGATCGAAGCGGTCCTCGTTCCAGGAGACCCCCAAGCGGAAGTGGGCATCGGGCCGCCAGTCACAAGCAAGGCTGCCGCGCAACGCTTGACCGTCGTACCACTGCCCGACTCGAAGTTGGCTACGGAGGGAAACCACGCGGGCGTTCGAAGAACGGAAATCGGCTTCCAGCACGTTCCAGTGATAGTAGCCCGGGGCAATGGTGGTCCCGGTAACGGGAGAGAAGGAGCCATCGAGACGGTCTCCATCGAAGGCCCAGCGCAAAGTCATCCGGTCCCCACTGTGGAACTCCATCCCGAAAAAGGTCAAATCCACCCCATGACTCTGAACTTGTCCACCGAGATCGGTCCACCACAACGGGCGGAAGGCGAAGATGAACTTGCGGATCGGTCCGGAGTCCGGGCGCGGTTCCCAGCGGGCCTCGAAACGGAAACGGCGCTCTCCGGGGCGGCGGACGAAACCCAGAGCGGGGCGGAAATCGCTCTGGGTGGAAAGGGTGTTGAAGCTGAAACTCGTATCCCGGGAAACCAGGGAGCTGTCGATTCCCCAAGCCCCGCCGACCGCGTGAATGGCTTCATCCGAGCTGCGCACCAGGTAAGTATTCAGATTCAAGCGGTAACCGGGCAGGAAATCCGTGCGACTGAAGCGAAGGTCCCCACCCATGACCTGGTTGGAGGTGTCGGCTTCGGGGTCACCGCTGGTGTACAAGGCCCCGACGGAGAGTTCGTCGCTCAGGTTGTAGGAAGGGCGCAGCACGAAGAGCTGGGAGGCCGGAACCCCGGCTCCGAGATTCTCACCGGCGCTCACGGCGAGCAGACCGAGGTCCAGGTTCCCAACGCGGCCTGCGACGCGCGCACCCGCATTCAAGGGTATTTCCGCGCCATTGGCGAGTCCGATTCGCCGACTGAAATAGGGCAACAGATCGGAACTGCCTCGGAATCCGCTCTGCTGGCCGAAATCGAAGAGATTCGAATCCTCCAGGAAGAAATCCCGTTTCTCCGGAAAGAACAGCGGGAAACGGGTCAGGTTCACGCGTCTCTGATCGGCTTCGGTCTCGGCGAAGTCGGTATTGAAGGTCAAGGAAGCGGTGAGCTGGGGGGTCACGCGCCAGTTGAACTCTCCGCCCTCGATCCCGAGCAGGTTCTGACGATCCGGGGATTCGAACTCGCTCCGCCGCACCTTGAAATAGGGAACGAATTCGATGCCCAGGCCCTGTTCGGCATCCGCCATGCCCTGGAGGATCCCGGCATTGCTGAGCACCATGACGCGCAGGTCACGGCGGGGCGATGCCCAGCGATAGCTGGTGCGAGTGGCTCCGCGATAACGAGAGAAATTGAAGCCCCAGCGGTCACCGGACCCGAAAGCGAGGGTCTTGAAGGGAATCGCGACCTCGACCGTCCAGCGGTCGCTTCCGAGATGGACCTCGGCCTCCCAGAAAGCATCCCAGCGCTTGTTGAAGCTGCTCCCATTGGCACCGAGCAGCGCATCTCCTCGAGAACCGGCGGCGCTGACTTGGAAGAAGTAGCCGGTCTTTTGGTCCAGGAAGGTGTCGAAGACGAACTCCACCCGGTCGTCGTCCCGCAGGAAAGCGTCCCGCGCCATGTTCTGCAACACCATGCCGCTCGGATCGGGCTCCATGCACGTGATTCCCAGGTAGAGATAGTCCCGGTCGCGGGCGAGCAGGACCTCGGTCGAGGGATCGGCCGGGCGGCCCTCATTCGGATCCACTTCGGTCAACTCCCCCAAGCGACCCGCTTGCGCCCAACAAGCATCGTCCAGGATTCCGTCCAAGTGCGGCGGCTCGCTGACCCGTGCCACGCGGGCTTCGGGACGGGTCTGGGGAACTTGCACGAGCGCTGCAAGGAACAGGGGGGCGAGCATGGAGCGGGGATTCTAACGTGAGTCCTTTCCCGCCCAGCGCAAGGCTTTACGCGCGATTCCGGAAAGCGGGACCGCCGCCGGATCCACCAAATCCGCGACCGGGGGATCACGAAGTTCGATCACTCGCAGGAGCAGCTTGTGCCGCGTGATCACGTGGCGGAAGCGTCCCAGTTCCGCGCCCAGGCTGCCGCCGAGGCCCTCGCTTCCCCAGCGGCGACAGAGCTGCGCGAAGGACCCTTCCCGCAATAGCGGCGGTTCGTAGAGGCCCGGCGTCCAGCCTCGCTCCAGCCTCCGGAGGAGGAAACGCCCTCCACGCTCGCCGAGCAGGACCACGCGGCGGACTTCCTTCCACTTCGGACGGGCCGCGGGGAGCGGCAAGGCCTCCTCCGTCCCCTGGGCATGGGCCCGGCAATCGACGGCCAGGGGGCAAGAACCACAGCGGGGGGCGCGGGCGGTACAGAGGGTCGCCCCCAATTCCATCAAGGACTCGTTCAGAGGTCCCGCTTCCGCGGTTGCCGCTAGGAGATCCGCTCCCCATTCCGCCGCCCGGCGGTGGAGTTCGCGCGCGGACGGGGCCAACTCCAAGCCCAGGAAGCGGGCCGCCACCCGCTTCACGTTGCCGTCCACCACGGGCGCGGGAACCCCGAAGGCGATGGAACTCACCGCGGCCGCGGTGTACTCCCCCACCCCGGGCAACTCGCGCCATTCTTCCGGGGTGCGGGGGAACTCGCCCCCCCGCTGCTCGCAGACCTGGGAAGCCGCGCGGTGGAGCATTCGGGCGCGGCGGTAGTAACCCAGGCCCGCCCAGTGTCGCAATACCTCCTCCTCGCTGGCGGCCGCGAGAGCCCGGACGTCCGGAAAGCGGCTCAGGAAAGCCGCGTAGAATGGCCGCACCGCTTCCACGCGAGTCTGCTGGAGCATGATCTCGGAGACCCAGATCGCGTAAGGGTCCCCGGAGTCGCGCCAGGGGAGCGCGCGGCGGTGGGCGCGAAACCAGTCGAGCAGACGCTCGGCGACGATGGAGGCGGATCCCGACATGGACGAGAACTGGAGCGCAGCCTACCGCGACCCGGGCATGGCCGAGAACTACGACCGCCGCTTCCGCGGCTTGGGCGCCGGCAGTGACCTCCTGGTGTGGCGGCAGCTCCGCGCCCTCCTGTACGAAGCGGGTGGCGGTCACTGGCCGCGGTGGGTGATCGACGCTCCGGCTGGCACCGGGCGTTTCACTTCGCGGCTACGATCCCTGGGGATCCGCGTGATCCATCTGGATCGTAGTCCCGAGATGCTCGCCATCGCCCGCCGAAAGGACCCGAGTACGCCGGCCCTGATCGCCGATCTGCGCCGCCCGCCCTTCGACACTCCTCCGCAATCCGTGGTGCTGTGCTTCCGCTATCTCCAGCATTGCCCCGGGGAGGAGCGGGTGGCGGCTCTCCGCGGATTGCGGAACTGCGGCCAGCACGCGGTGGTGGCCTACTATCCTGGGTGGCACTACAAGGTCGCGATGCGCCGACTGCGCCGCCGCGTCGGCCTCCCTCACAACGTGATTCGCGAGTACATTCCCCGCCGTCGGATTCGCGAGGAATTGGCGCGGGCGGGGTGGAAGCTCCTCCGCATGCGACAGACCCTGCCCCTGTTCTCCGAAAATCTCCTCCTGCTGCTGGAAAGGCACCCGTGAAGTCCAGGTCGACTCTGATTCCCCGCGGGGCCGCGCTCGCGGCCATGCTGCTCGGCGCCGCCGACGCCATGGCCGCGTGCGCCGGCGGCACCAGCGTGCCGTTGCTCCTCGCCTTCGGCGTGCTCCTCGCGCTCACTGCTTGCGGGGCCTGGCGCGCTTTGCGGACCCCCAGCGACTCGGCCGTTCCCGCCCGCCTCCCCGCGGTCCTGCTCACTTCGCTGGCGCTGATCCTCCCCTGGGCGGCACCCTGGCTCGCCCCGCACCTGGCCGGGCCGCCGCTGTCGCTCGCAACGCTCGGCGCCCTGCTGCTCTGGATCCTCTCGACGAGCTGGCCGATGCTCAGGCTCGGCGGCGCCCTGGCCCGCCAAGCCGAGTCCACCGGGTCGGCGGCCTGGAATCTCCTGGGCCTCGGCGCCTTGCTCGGCATCTCCGCCGTGGCCCGCTGGGGCCTCGGCCCCCTGGGGACGCTGATCGCGGGTGGACTCTGGATCGTCCTTCCGAACCCCGTCGGCCCCCCGACCCCGGAGCCCGAGGATCCCCCTTCCTCCGCGACCCCGCGGTTTTCCCTCTCGTCCCCGTTCTTGCTCGCCGCCTCCGCGGTGGCGGGGCTGCTCTACCTCCTTCCGCTGCTGGAAACCCTGGATGGGTCCGCCGCCCCGGAGGACGCCGCCCGTCTGCTGGCCCTGGGCGGCGCCGCGCTCTTGCTCGCGATGCTCCTCGGCTCGGCGATGGACCGCAGCCAATGGGGAAGCCTGGGTGTTTCCGTCCTCGCCGGCGCGGTTGCCGCGGGCTGGTGGCTCGCCGCCCGCCATTTCGCGCTCTTCGCGGACAGTCGGGCCTTCAACTACGTGGTCGGCCACGGCCCCCTGGTCGAGTACCTGGGCGGCGGCGACCGCCTGCACGAAGGGAATCCCTGGTACACCCCTTATCTGAGTCTCTGGGTGGCGGCCTTCCCGATGCTGGCCCTCGGCGCCGCCCTGCGTGGGGCACTCGCCCTGCCGCGGCGAACGGCCTCCGCCCTCGGAGCCCTACTGGCCGGTGGCGGCTCGTGCGCGGCGGTCCTGGCCCTCGGTGCCGCCCGCCTGGCCCCCGAGCGCGGTGCGATCGCCTTCGGTCTGGCCCTGCTCGCGGGAATCCTGGCCGCTCTCGGCAGTCGCCGGGGCTCCCCGTTCCTTCGTGTCACTCTGGCCCTCGGGATCGCCGCACTGCCCTTCCTCGGCATGGATCCCCCACGGGTTCCGAACACCACGCTTCCCTTCTTCGACAACTTCACCTATCGGGTAGCGGAACGGGGGGAACAGCGGGCCGAATACCCGAGCACTCTCTCCCATGTCCGCGTCCTGGAGCGCGATGCGGCCCCACGACTCGGCCACTGGATGCTCGCCGACGGTCGCGGGTTCGTGATCCCCGCGGGAGACACCGAAGCG
>CAYVRL010000060.1:0-8977 GCA_964454065.1 uncultured Planctomycetales bacterium
GCTTCGAGCACCGCGGGGTCCACCCGGGTGGTCGCCTGGTTGTCCATGTAGATCAGCGCACGGGAATCCATGGTTTCAAGCCTTGCTCGGGGAGTTGGAAGCGGAGGATGAGGAGGGGGCGGAAAGGGTGGTGGGAGTGGGCTCGCAGATGTCCGCCAGCGTGTAGCGCTCGAGGACCGCCACGATCTCCTGGGCCACTCGTTCCACGCCGTCCTGGATCTCGC
This sequence comes from uncultured Planctomycetales bacterium, assembly GCA_964454065.1. Lineage (GTDB taxonomy): Bacteria > Planctomycetota > UBA1135 > UBA1135 > UBA1135 > CAYVRL01. The sequence continues at coordinate 225 of CAYVRL010000060.1, forward strand.
AGACCGACAAGTAGTTGCAGACGCCGCCGTTGGAACACTCGGCCATCTGCACGGGGCCCTCCAGGATTTCGATGACCTCGGAGAGGGGCACCTCGCTGGGATCCTTGCGCAGGCAGTACCCTCCGCCCGGACCGCGGGTGGCTTCGACCAGCTGGGCGCTGGAGAGGGCTTTCAGGACCTCGGCCAGCAAGCGCCGGGGAGTGCCGAGGTGGGCGACGATCTCGCGCACGCTGCAATAACCCTCCCGGCGCTTCGCCATGAAGGCGAGGGCCATCAGACCGTATTCCGAGCGCTTGGTCAACCTCAACATCACTGTAAAATAGCACTGGAATAGTGCTCATTCAAGGGCGGAAATCCCGAAATTGGCCTACCCGGGGCTCAGGCCCCGTCGGCCGCGGGCTCCGGGGGCCTTTCGGGCCAGGAGGTCCAGGTAGTTTCCGGGCAGCCGGGTGGGTTTGAAGTCGGTACAGCGCACGCAGCCGAGCTCCACTCCGCCGGTCGCGCAGAGCTTTCCGGTCTCCTCGCAGAGGATTTCGTGACGGAAGCTCAAGGTACCCGCGGACCAGCCCAGGACCTCGGTGCGGATCAAGGCCAGGTCGTCGAAGCGCAGGGGAGCGAGGTAGCGGCACTCGGCTCGCAACACGGGGAGCATCTTCCCCTCCTCTTCCTCCATCGCTCGATAGCGGAGGCCTTCCTCCCGCTGCCAGTCGGTGCGCCCGAGTTCGAAGAGCGCCAGGTAGCGCCCGTAGTAGAGCACTCCCATGCTGTCGATGTCCCGGTAGAGGATCCGATAACGGGATTCGTGCACCGCCATGATCTACGCCTGGGAGAGCTTCATCCGCTCGGCACCGTAGAAGCGGAGGGGATTGTCCCAGACCAGCTGCTGGATCTCACTCCGTTCGGCGCCGCGGCGTTCCAGGAGCGCCGCGGTCTTGGGCACGTTCAAGGGATCGGAACGGCCCCAATCGGCGCTGGAGTTGACGGTCATCCGTTCCGGCCCGAACTCGAAGAAGATGTTGGCGAAGCGCTCGGGGGTGAGCTTGGTTTGGGGATAGACCGTGTGTCCCGCCCAGTAGCCCGCCTCCAGGATCATTCCGGTGGTCTCCTCGGTGGAGTGGTCGATGACCACCCGAGTCGGGTCGGCGCCGAGTTCGCGGAGGACGTCCATGCTGCGCCGGGTACCGCGGGCCTTGTCGCGATGGGGGGTGTGGACCAGGATCGGGAGCCCGGCCCCCATGGCCATCTCCACTTGGGCGATGAAGGCCTTTTCCTCGGCCGGAGTGATCGCGTCGTAGCCGAGCTCTCCCACCGCCACCACGCCCTCGCGGTGGAGGAGTTCGGGCAGCATCTCCAGGACTTCGGCGGCCAGCTTCTCGTCGTTGGCTTCCTTCGGGTTCAGGCCGAGGGTGCAGCGGTGATCGATGCCGCATTGTGCGGCGCGTTCCCGCTCCCATTCCAGGATCATCAGGAAGTAGTCCCGGAAGGTGCCGGCGCTGGTGCGCGGCTGCCCGAGCCAGAAGGAGGGCTCGACGACCGCGCGGATGCCCGCGAGGTACATGGCCTCGTAGTCGTCGACGGTTCGGGAGACGCAGTGGATGTGGGGGTCGAGGAAGCGCATGGCACGAATCCGGAGCGGGATTCTACCCTTCCGCCTCGGCGCCGCGGCGACCCTTCTTCTTGCCCTCGCGATCCTTCTCGTGCTCCTTCCCTTCCTTGCGCTGCGCTTCCTCGTAGCGATCCAGGGCCTTCTGGACCCGATCCATCACCGAATCGGGAGTCCAGTTCCCCTTCTTCTTGCGGCGCCGCCCCGCCGGGATCCCGGTCAGCAGTTCGATGCCCTGGTCGATGGTCTCGAGGGCCCAGATGTGGAAGTTGCCCGCGCGGACTTCGCGCAGGATCTCCTCGTCGAGCATCAGGTCCTCGACATTGGTGGCCGGAAGCGCCACGCCCTGGGTCCCCGTGAATCCACGGTCCCGGCAGAGGGTGAAGAAGGAGCGGATCTTGTGGGCCACTCCGCCCACCGCGAGGATCTCTCCCTTCATGCTGACCGCGCCGGTGACCGCGATGTCCTGTCGTACCGGCAGTTCCCCGATCGCGGAAAGGAGGGCGTAGACCTCGGTGCTGCTCGCGGAGTCGCCGTCCACCGGACCGTAGCTCTGATCGAAGGTGATCGCCGCCTTGATCGGCAGGGTGCGGGCCTGGCCGAAACGGGAGCGGAGGAAGGATTCGAGCAGGAGCACACCCTTGTTGTGGATCGGACCGCTCAAATCGGATTCCCGCTCCACGTTCACGGTGCTGTCGTCTCCGAGAGCCACCGATGCCGAAACGCGCGCGACGCGCCCGAAGGAAAGGGGCCCCAGCGAGATCACGGTCAGCGCGTTGACCGAGCCCACGCGGGTGCCTTGGCAGCGAATGTCGTAGATCCCGTCCAGCACCGCGCGCTGATACCACTCCGCTTCCACCGAGTGCTGGGCCACGAAATGGCGCCGGGCGCTCTCCACGGTCCCGCGGTCGATGCGCCGTTTGCGTTCCCGCCGGGCGTAGTGCGAGGCCTCTCGCGCATAGTCCATGAGCCGCGGCACCCGCACGCTGATGCGATTGCGGCGCCCCGCGTCGGCCACGGCCCGCTCCACCAGGGCTTGCAATCCGGTGATCGAGAAGGGAAGCAAGTTCTCCCTCCGGCCCAGTTCCCGCAGAACCCGTACCAGTCTTCCCACGTTGCGCGGATCGAGGGGCAGGTTGTCGTCGAATTCCGCCTTGACCTTGAAGATCTTCGGGAAGTCGAAATCCGACTCGTGGAGGGCCTCGAAGAGGCCGTTGTCGCCCACCAGCACCACCTTCAAGTCGATCGGGATGGCTTCGGGACGGACCCCGGTCACCCCCAGCGGGGAGATTCCCTCGATGGCGTGGACCTGGAGCTGTTGGTTCTGGAGGGTCCGTTTCAGGGCCCGCCAGACTTCCGCCTCCTGGAAGACATCGCGGGCGTTCAGGACCAGCAGGCCGCCGTCCGCGGCGAGCAGGGAGCCGGGGCGGATCGCGAGATGGAAGTGACCCGGTCCGGAGCGCAGGCGGTGGCGCTCGACGGTTCCGAAGAGGTTGGAGTAGTTCGGGTGATCCTCGAAGACGATCGGGCAGCTTCCCTCGACGGCACTGCGGACCAGGTTCACCTCGAAGATCTCGAGGCCGAGGGAGGAGGGGTCGGATCCATCCTCGTCGTCCTTGGATCCCTCACCGCCCCCAGCGGTGCTGCGGAAGAGGTTCAAATGAGCGAGCGCGGCGCCCGCGCACTCCCCGAGCCAGGCGGCCAAGGTCTCGTCCGCTTCCAGTTCCTCCGCGGTCGCCACGGTGACCCCCTCCACCAGTTCCCGGACCGCGTTCTCGTCCAGGTCCTGGGCTTCGCGCAACAGGCGCAGGCCGAGCTGACGGGCTTTGTGCCGGGCCTTGCGGAGCTGGTCCAGGAGGCCTTCGCGCGCCACCGCGAGGCGGCGGATCGTCCCTTCGTCGGGGCGCTCGTCTTCGGGCAGAGCGGCGAGTTCCTCGAGCGGAATCGCCTGTTCCTCCACCACCGGATAGATGTCGGGATGCTTGCCTTCCTCGTCCTCGACCTGGACCAGGGCCAGGCCCGCGGTGCGGGCGCGCCGTGCCAGGCGCCGAAAGAGTTGATCCTCGGCCACGGTATAGCGCCGGAAGAGTCGATTGCGGCGCTCCAGGTGCTCTTCGCTGCCGAGCAGGTGCGGGATTTCGCGTTGGAGGGCGTGGCACCAGTGCTCCATCGCGGCCGAGAGTGCCTTGCCCTGGCCCGCGGGGAGAGCCAGGTGGTGGGGACGGACCGGATCCTCGAAGTTGTGGACGAAGACGTGGTCCTGGAGCAGGGGGCAACGCAGGCGCAAGGGGTCGAGCAGACTGCGGACCGTGTTCAGCTTCGCATCGCTCTCCAGACCGGTGATGAACAGGTTGTAACCCGGTGCATCCACGTCCAGGGCGAGCCGCAGGGCGTCGATGGCTCGTTCCTGCCCGATCAAGGTGGAAAGGGCGTCTCCTCCGCTGCGCCGTGGCGCCTTGGGGATCCAGCCGCGCGGGCAAGTCCAATGGAGGGCACTGGTCGGGAGGAGTCGGGCCTTTCGATGCGGGCGAGCGGCAGCCATGGGCAGCGGGGATCGTAGCCGGTCGTCTCCTTCCAGAGGGATCAGGCCCAGACGATCAGACGGAGGGAGTCGAGGTCGCGCTCGTCCAGAGGACGGGCTCGAACCCGGATTCCGTAGCCGTAGGAACCGGAGCGGTCCACCTCGTGACCACCCCGGAAGGTGGTGGAATCACCGGAACTTCCCACCAATTCCAGGGGAATGACTTGGGGCAAGCGCAACCGCTCGCCGTCGTCGAGGTGTCCGATCACCAGCTCGACCAGGACTTCCCGCGGCGAGAGTCCACCCAATTCCACCTCGGCCTCGACTTCGATCCGACTGCCGGCGTGAAGGCCTTCCAGCGGAGAACTGGTGGCCGTGCGTACCCGGACCTCGCGGAAGGCGCGGCGCCGGGAGGCGTGACGCGTGGCCCGCTCCCGGAGTCCTTCCGGATCGGCTTCCAGGGCGGCGTCCGCGCGGGCCAGGGGCAAGTAGGCGTGGTCCCGGTACTGTTCGACCATGCGCGTGCTGTCGAAGACCGGGGGAATGCTCTCCAGGGAGTGCATCACCCGCTGCAACCAGCCATGAGGGAGGCCGTCGGCATCGCGTTCGAAGAAGAGGGGTAGGATCTCCTGTTCGAGCAGATTCAGCAGTCGCGCGTTGTCGTGTTCGTCCTGCAGGGCCTGATCGGGGTAGGCGCGCTCGGCGGCCAGGCTCCATCCGTTTTCGCCGTCGAAACCCTCCGGCCACCAGCCGTCCAGGACGGAGAGGTTCAAGGCGCCGTTGGCGGCGGCCTTCATGCCCGAGGTCCCGCTGGCTTCGAGCGGTCGGGTGGGATTGTTGAGCCACACGTCCACGCCTTGCACCAGACGCCGGGCGAGCGCGAGGTCATAGCCCTCGAGGAAGATCACCTTTCCGGCGAAACCTGGACCGCGGCTCAACTCCACCAGCTCGCGGAGCAGGGCCTGTCCCGCCTGATCCGCGGGGTGGGCCTTGCCCGCGAAGAGCAGGAGCAAGGGGCGCTCGGGATCGCCGAGCAGCCTTTGCAGGCGTTCCGGGTCGCGGAAGAGGAGCATCGCGCGTTTGTAGGGGGCGAAGCGGCGCGCGAAACCGATCACCATGGCGCGCGGATCCAGGTTCTCCAGGATCTGCGACATCAATCGGGGACTTTCCTGCCGGGCGAGGAAGTTCTGCTCCACGCGGCGCGCGACTTCGGCCAGCAGTTTCGCCTTGAGTCGACAGCGTTCCTTCCAGAGCAGCGCCGGGGCCAGGACTTCCCGAGCCCGCCGGAAATCGTCTCCGCGTACCGAGCGTTGCTCGACCCCGAGCAGACGACCCAACGCGGGGGCGGTCCAGGAGGGCAGGTGGACTCCATTGGTGATGTGTTGGACCGGCACCTCGTTGGCCAGCAGCCCTGGCCACACCGGGTTCAGGAGCTCCCGCGAAACCCGACCGTGGAGTTCGCTGACCCCGTTGACCACCGCCGCGCAAGAGCAAGCCAAATGGCTCATGTTGAAGGAAGGGGGTGGATTCGAGGCGCCGAGGGCGAGGAATCGTTCCCAGGGAATACCCAGCCATTCCGGCACGTCGGCGAAATAACGGCGCATCAAGTCCTCGTCGAAGACGTCGTGCCCGGCGGGTACCGGCGTGTGGGTGGTGAAGGCGCAGGTGGCGCGGACCCGTTCGTGGGCCTCCTCGAAAGTCCAACCCGAGCGGCGCATCAGGGAGGCGATGCGTTCCAGCGGGGCGAAGGCGGCGTGTCCTTCGTTGAGGTGGAGAGCGCGGGCCTCCAATCCCAAGGCGTCGAGGAGTTGGATGCCGCCGCGGCCCAGGATCATTTCCTGGATCAGGCGCAGTTCCCGATCGCCGCCGTAGAGGCGGTGGGTCAGGCTACGGTCCTCGGGGCGGTTGGCCTCCGAGTCGGAGTCGAGGAGGTAGAGGGGAACCCGGCCCACGCGGAGTTCCCAAGCCCGCAGGATCAGGCGGCGGCCGGGGAGACGGATGCCGATCTCCAGGGGCCGTCCATCGGGACCGCGGACCGCCTCCAGGGGCAGTTCCCGGGGATCCAGGTCCTCCGGCAGTGCGATCTGAGCGCCGTCGGCGCCCAGTTCCTGGCGGAAGTAGCCCCCCCGGAAGAAGAGTCCCAGCGCCACCAGGGGCAGCCGCAGATCGCTCGCGGACTTCAAGTGATCGCCGGCCAGCACCCCCAGGCCGCCGCTGTAGATCGGGACGGATTCGTGGAGGCCGTACTCGAAGCAGAAGTAGGCCACCGGGTGCTGGGCATCGAGGCTGCGACCCTCGGTCAGTTCCAAACTGCGCGTTCCCTCCGCCATGGCGGCCTGGAAGCGCTGGAGGGTGCGCTTCACCCGCTCCACGTAGTCGGGGTCGGCGGCTCGCTCGGCGAGGTCCGCGGCATAGACCTGACGGAGGAGGCGCACCGGGTTGTGGGCGCAGCGCTCCCAGCCCTGCGGGGAGAGTTCCTCGAAGAGAGTCGGAGCCTCCGAGTCCCAGCACCACCAGAGGTTGCGGGAGAGTTCCTCGAGTCCCGCGAGTTCGGGTGGAAGCGAGGCGGCGACGTCGAAACGCAGGAGGTGGGGCTGGCGCTCCAGCGCGGTGCTCTTCACGGGCAGCGGAACCACCGGGCGCGGCGGGGCTTCGAAACCCTGCTCACGGCGTGCCTCGGCCAGGTTCGCCGCCTCGCCCCAGGCTTCCTCGTAGGCGCCCAGGAAATCCTTCCACGAGAGTCGCGTCGCACTCCGGCGGCAGCGCGCGGGAGAGGGCGGGGCGGCCAGGATCGTTTCGATGAGGTCGGCCAAGGCAGGGATCGCGGCGGCGTCCTCCACGCCCTCCCGGGCCAGCACCGAGACTCCATCGGCGGGGTCGAGTCCTTGCTCCCGCACCCAGCAGCCGAAACCCGCACGATCGCTGGTCAGGGTGGGGACGCCGAGAGCCAGGGCCTCGACCGGGGTGTAGCCCCAGGGTTCGTAGAAGGAGGGGAAACACCCCAAGTCCATGGCGCGCATCACTGCTTCGTAGGGCAGATCCACCAACCCGTCCCCGCCGTCCAGGTAGACCGGGATCTGGATCAGGTGGACCCGCCTTCCGGGCCGGTTGTCCAGGCCCAACCGGGCGGCCTCCAGATGGAAGGAATCGTTCTCGGTGTCGAACAGGGAGTGGGTGGAGAGGCCGGGAAGGGGGCCGTCGGCTGGAGTGCGGCCCCCCAGGCGGTCGAGCAGATCCTTGCGCGGCCCGGAGTGCCCGCTCGGGACCAGGACGAAGAGCAGGAGCGGACGGCCGGGGCGATCCTCCAGTTCCGCCAGGGCCTCCAGCAGGAGGTCGAAGCCCTTGTTGCGGAACTCGTAACGACCCGAGGTGACCAGGAGGGCGGGATCCTCGGGGAGATCACCGAGGAAGGCCGCGGCGATTTCGCGGAGGCGCTCACGGGCCTCCTTTCGGCCCACTCCCGCGGCCGCGGCCTCCACCACACCGAGGTCCACTCCATTCAGGGTCAGGGGAGTGGGTTCGCGCAGGTGGAGGAGGGCCGCTTCCTCGGCGGTCAGGCTGCTGACCGTGGTGAAGACGTCGGCCTGCCGCGCCGCCACCCCTTCCAGGGAGTGCTTGGCGCCCACCCCGACCGCGCGGGCGGCGGCCGCCGGGGCGCGCTCCCCGAGGGCCTCCCGCAGGGGGGAACCGCTGGAGCAGAGGGCCCGGCCGAGCACGGTGGCGTGGGTGGTGAAGACGGTGCCGACTTGCGGCAAGTGGGTCTTCAGGTAGAGCAGACCGCTGCCACTCAACCATTCGTGGAATTGGGCCACCGCGCCTCCGCCCCGGGGTTCGATGCGCTCGTGCCACCAGTGTTCGATGAACATGCCGGCGGCGTAGCCGAAGAGCAGGGGTTCCACGTAGTCCCAGCCGCCTTCCAGGGAATCGACCTTGTAGCGTTCCCACAGGCGGGCCAGGATCCGGTCCTTCTGCTCGTAGAGACCGGAGAAACCGACCTGCACGCAACGCGGGCGGCCGGGGATCAGCCAGCGGCCGATCCGGGTTTCCAAACCCGCGGCGCGACAGGCGCCGCACAGGTCCTCGAAACCGGATTCTTCCTCGAAACCGGGCAAACCGCGCTCCTCGCCGAGCAGCAGTGGGCCGATGGCGAGGTATCGATCCCCCAGGCGCTCGACCAGGGAAGGGGCCTTGGTGGCGAGGACCGTGTGGATGCCGCCGACTTTGTTGGCGACTTCCCAGCTCACTTCGAAAAGGGTGCGATCCATGGGGTTCAGTTGCCGACTTCGGTAGCGGCGGCGTGGGTGGCCAGGGCTTCCTCCACCCGTCGTTCGAGGTCGTCGAGGACGTTCATGAAGGTGATGAAGGCGTCGTGGGGGCTGCCGTAGGGGCTGAAGTACTTGTGGACGTCGCCGTCCGCGAACCACTTGGTGCACATGTAGTAGAGGTGATCCGAGGTGGTCAGGCGGCGCCAGTCCAGGATGAGCGCGGCATGGTCCTCGGGGTGGAGGCGGCGGATCCTCGGGGCGAGAGCATAGAGGGCTTCCTGGGCGGCGCGCTGCATGTGGTTTCCGAGCCAGGCGGTCAAGTCGCGTTCGGTATCGGCCCAGGAAACCGGGTGGGGGATGTCCA
>CAYVRL010000061.1:0-8928 GCA_964454065.1 uncultured Planctomycetales bacterium
TGGTAGTCCCCTGGGGCTGATGGGCCCACGGGCGCCTCTCCGATCCCGGAGAGGCGCTCCTTCTCTGGACCGAACGTCCACCCTGGGATTCGAGACATGGAACGGAACGGATTCACACTGATCGAACTCGTGATCGTCTTCGGGATCATCGCTCTGCTCTCCGCGATCGTGGTTCCGGTGATGGGAGACGCCAGCGCTTCCTCCCGGAGCGCCCGCCGAGCCGCCGACTTGCGCTCGGTGGCGGCGGCACTGGCCACCTACAAGAACACCCACGGGAGTTACCCGACGACGGGAGGGGAGTGGAAAGGGGATTCCACGAACGACGGGGGCCTGGGATACGGCACCGATGGGTACATCCCGGGACTGGTTCCCGACCTGCTTCCGGCGCTGCCCAAGGATCCCAATCCCGCCTACCCCGACGCAACCCACGGCTACCGCTACAAATCCGACGGCACCGACTACAAGTTCGAACTCCACGGAACCCCGGAATCCTTCCCGGAGGGCAACCCTTTCGTGGATGCCGCCCGTCCGGACAGCGACTGGCAGGTCTCCACCCCAGGCGCTTACGACTGGTGAAGCACTCTCGGAGGGAACATCTATTCTGAGGGAATGCTCGCGTGCGCCCTCCTGCTCGCCTCCCTTCCGCTCTCGGATCCGATCTCCGATCTTCCCGATACCCTCTATCGCCTACGCGGAAAGGAACTGAGTGGGATCATCCTGCGCACCGATCCGGACCAGAACACCGTCTGGTTCGCCCAGGCGACCAAGGTCAAGGAATACTCCCTGGACTCGATTCGCGGACTGAGTGGTCCCCGAGTGGTCTACCCGGAATTCGCCAAGCGCCTCCATCGACTCTTCGGAAGCACTGCGGAGGCCAAGGACGCACTCCAGCTCGCCAAGTGGTGCGAGGAGAATGGCCTCCTTCGCGACCTGAAGTTCCTGCGCCTGTGGGCACTGGTCCTCGACCCCGCCAACCAGGAAGCGCACCAGGCTCTCGGTCACAAGATGGTCAATGGGCGTTGGATGGTCCGTTTCGGCAACGGAGGGCGCAGCGATTGGCCGAGCTATCTGACCCGACATCTCCAGGACGACGATCCCTGGGAGGTCCGAACTTCCCACTTCTTCCTCCGCGCCGCGGGGCCTCTGGGGGACGTGATCCAGGCCTGTGCGGATCTGGAGGCCACTTACGCGGCCTTCTTCCGTTTCTTCCAGAATCGGATCGGTTTCTTCGAAGTCCGCGAGGAGATTCCGGTCTACGTCTATTCCTCCCGGAGCGCTTTCCCTCCCCTTTCCAACAACCTGGACACCTACTTCCACGAAGAGACCCGCAGTGTGCGTTCCTACTTCAGTGACGGACGTCCGGTGAACCTCTACCACGAGACCACCCATGCCCTGGTCTATTTCACGACTCGAGAACTCTCCCGCCGCGATCCGGATACCCCCGGGTGGTTGGACGAGGGGCTCGCTCAATACATGGCGAACTCGCTCTTCGGCCGCCCGGGAGCCCCCGATTTCCAGCCCGGACGCATCGACGCGATCTTGTTTCGTGCCCACGCTCGGGCCAAGGAACCCGATGGCATGCAGCGGGTCCTGAACTACCAATCCGGGGATTTCGGAGCTTCCACCAACCAGACCCTGCATTACGCGGAATCCTATACCCTGCTCCACTTCTTGCTCCACGGCGGGGACGAAGAGCAACAGGGCAAGACCTTCGCCTTCCTGCATTCGGCCTGGCTGGGAAAGAACTCCCCCAGCCACTTCAAGAAGATCTTCGGGCTCCGTCGCCTCGATCGATTGGAGGAGCTCTGGCAGACCTACGTCCAGGAAAACGCCCCGGAACAGCGGTAGGACACCGCCTCGGTAGCTCTCAGGAGGCAACCAGTCGCACGGTGACCAACTCCGGGGGGAGCTCACTCTCCCCGAGACGGATCTGGATCTCCTCGCCGGAACGGAGTGGGGCCAGATCCACCGCTCGGGTGCGGACCCGGCCTTCCCGCCGCGAGATCAGGAGCAGGATCGCGCGTCCATCACGCAGTGCCGCCAGCGCCGACCGTCGGCCGGGAGATGCTTCCCGATCCAAATGGTCGAACTCCCGCTGGTCGGGAAAGGTCGCGAGGGGGCGGATGCGACAAACGAGTTGACCATCCGAATCGAGTTCGGTTTCGAGTTCCACCCAGGGCCGAAAGTCACCGGGGTCGGCTTGGGGGCCGGAAGGGAATTCCAGCCCGAACGGGCCCCCGAAGCGACGCAGCGGTCGAAGGACTCGGTCCCGGCCCAGGAAGGCCAAGAGAGCCATCGCGACCAGCACGGGGACCAGGATCCTCCACTGCCGGAGGATCCGCCCCCGGAACGAAGACGCGGGAGACGGGGTCCAGGGAAGCTCCTGGGCCAGGGTACGAACGCCTTCCCGGTCCACCTGGAGCAGGGTTTCCCGGCGGCTTTCCGGCCGATACACCACGGTCCGCAGGGTACAGGTCCAGTCGCAGGGAGGCTCCCCCAGACTCTCCTCGAGCAAACTCCGCAGAGCCAGGGCCAGGACTTCGCCGGGATCGCCCACGAACTCCGCCTGAGTCCAAGTCCCGGTCCCCGGTTCCAGCAACCTTCGGCCACCCTCTCGTTCCAGGACCAGCACGTCCGCGGGCGCTCCCGCCAACCGCAGGGCCCGACGCAAACGCTCGGGATCGGGATCCCAACTCACGGCGGGCCCCTCGTAGAGACCACCGATCCGTACGTCTCCCGAGCGCGGGGAGGTCACGGCAGGAAAGGAGCGAGGGGACTCCGGGCGATCGTGGTCCAGTCCGCGAGGGAATCCTGCCAGACCAGACTCTGCGGTCCGACCAGCCCCGATTCGATCCTCTCCTGGACTTCCCGAAGCGAGAAGGGCCCCTGCGGTTGCGCCCCGGCCTCGGCAAGGTACCAGCCCTCGAGGGGAATCTCCGTCGCGGACGAAGGAGCGGGTGGCGACGGGGGCAGTTCCGGGGGTGCGGAGCTGCGCGTATCCAGGCCGAGGGCCTCGTCGTGGGAGTCGAGGCGCTGCTGCGCATGCTCCCGGAAGGCCTGATTCTTCATCCGTTCCTGGAGAACCTGCTCCCGGAGCCGCTCCCGAGCGCGACGCTCGCGTTCCCGGTGCTTCCTCTCCTCCTGCAGATCGGGCAGGATCAGAACCAAGATCAAGGCCAGACAACCCATGAAACCGCCCAGCAGGAACCAGCCCATGGGGTTGCGGCCCCGCTGATAGGCGATCCACGCCACTAGGAAGGCGAAGATCAGCCAGATCACCAACTGCATGGGGAAGACCAAGGGCATTCAGATTCTCCCGAGAAAGTGTGCGAAGGCCAGGAGCAGACCGGCGGCGACGCAGAGGATTCGACCACCGCGAAGAAAGGCCTTCCCTCTCCCTGGCCAGGGCAGAGCGAACAGGGCCGCGGCCAGGAAAGGCAGGGCTGCGGGCTGCGTGCGCCAGGCGAGCGCGAAACGACCGTGCAAGAAGGCGGCCAGCGCCCGCGTGGTTCCGCAGCCGGGGCAGGCCTTGCCGACGGCCGCCCAGGGACAGAGATCGGGCAGTTGCCAGCCCGCGATCGTCAACCCTCCACCACGCGGTTGCGCGCATGCCAGGAGAATCAGGAGCAGCAGGAAGGCGGCGAAGAACACCCGACTCGAAGGGCGAGGCAACGACTTCATCCCGCCATCAAGAGTATCGTCGCGTTGTGCAGCGCATGGGCCAGGACCGGGACCGGCAAACTACGACTGTGCAAGCGGAGCCAGCCCAGGAACAGCCCAAGGAGGAAGAGATAGGGAAAACCGATGGGGTTGAGGTGGGCCCCGGCGAAGAGCAGGGCGGTGAGGACCTGCGCGTGACGAGAGCGGAAGACATCCATCAAACTGGAAAGGATTACGCCGCGGAAGGCGAGTTCTTCGATCAATGCGGGAAGGATGCAGAACACCAGGGCGAGGAAGAGCGGACTGGCGGCGGCGGGATGGGCGACCACGGGGTGGCCGTGGAAGAAGCTTCGCTGGACCGAGGAAGCCAGGAGCGGCGGGACCGAACCGACCACGAGCGCCCCTCCCCACCAGCGCAGGGGGGCGAAACGGTACAGAGGGAGGATCCGCTGCCGCTCCGGCCAGGCGCAGAACAGGACCACCACTCCCATCGAGAGCTGGGCGACGAACATCCAGGAGGCCTGGTCCGGGAAGACACCGAGCAGTGGCATCGAAATCAGGAGCGAGATCAGGAGCGCATAGAGCATGCGACGCGCCGCCGCGCCCTGGAGTCGGAAACGTTTCCCATCGCTGAGGGGGGGTGGCCCCTCCCTCTCCCGGAACCAGAGCGCGTAACCGGGGAGCTCCGCCCCGCAACGGGGACAGAAGCGGGCGCCGAGGGCCAGCGGATTGCCGCATTCGGGACAACGGTCGGGTTCCGACATGGGTTTCGATCCGGAGCCTAACAGGGAGGATTAGAATTGGCCGTCCACTCGCAGACTCTCGTGTCCGCACCGCTCCTTCCTTCCGCTTGCCTGTTCCCCCACCCACCGATCGTTCACCCCGGGGTGGCCGGGGGACGCGCCGCGGATTGTGCATCCACCACCCGCGCTTGTCGGGAAGCCTCGCGCCGCCTCTTGGAGCAGGAGCCGAAACGGCTGGTGCTGGTCTCCCCCCACGCGCCCCGGCGAGGTCGGGCTTTCGCCGCCTATGCTCCACCCCTGCGCGGGGACCTGCGTCGCTTCGGGGCCCGCGCCTTGCGCGTGGAGCTGGACGGGGATCCGGATCTCCACGCCGCGCTGGGACGTGGACTCGGGAAAGTCGGGACCCGGCTCGAGGAGACCCGCGCCCGCGAGCTGGATCACGGCGCTCTCGTGCCCCTGCGCTTCCTGGTGGAGGCCGGCTGGCGGGGCCCCACCACCGTGCTGGCTCTCTCCGCCCCCGGCGGTCCCGAGGCTCGGCGACTGGGCCGAGGCCTGGCCGCGGCCTGCGCCGCCCTCGGCGGAGGAGTCGCCCTGGTGGCGAGTGGAGACCTGAGCCACTGTCTCCCTCCTGGGGGTCCCGAAGGTTGCGACCCCCGCGCCCTGGAATTCGACCGCCGCATCCACCGTTTGCTGGAGGAAGGCAAGCTCGAGGACCTGGACTCGATTCCCGGGAGCTTGCGCGCCTTGGCCCGGGAGGACGTGGTGGAAGTCCTCGAAGTCCTGCGCGGCGTCTACGCCCCGCATCCCGTGCGCGGACGATGCCTCTCCTACGAACACCCCTTCGGGGTCGGCTATCTGGTGGCGCTGCTCGACCCTCGGCGAGTTCCCCGGCGCGAGGCGCTGCGGCCCTTGCTCGAAGTCGCCCGCGAAGCGGTCCGCGCGCGGCTGGAGGGACGCCCCGCGCGCGGCTTGCCCACTCCGACCGGGGCGCTGGCGCGGCGCACGGGTCTCTTCGTGACCTGGAAGCAGCGTTCCGACGGCTCCCTGCGGGGATGCATCGGTCACCTTCGACCGCGGCACGCCCATCTCGTGGCGGAGTGCGCGGAACTGGCCTGCGCCGCCGCCTTCGAGGATCCCCGTTTCCCCCCGGTGGAACGGGAGGAATTCGCGGAGCTACGGGCCAGCTTGTCGATCCTCGATCCTCCTGAAGCCGTACGGGGGCCGGAAGCCCTGGACCCAGGACGGTGGGGAGTGATCGTCTCCGACGGACGGGGACGGCGCGGGGTCCTGCTCCCCCGTCTCGCCGGCGTGGAGACGGTCGCGCGCCAACTCCAGATCGCACGCCGCAAAGCCGGCATCCCTCCACACGCGAAGCTCCGTCTGGAACGCTTCGCGAGCCTGGAGATCGCCGAGGACGAGTGATGGAAGCGCGCTGGTGGCGTTCCCTCCCCGGTGGCGCGGTGCGCTGCGAACTCTGCCCGCGCCACTGCCAGCTGCGCCCTGGACAGCGGGGTTTCTGCTTCGTGCGCCACAACCGGGATGGGCGGCTCCATCTGGACGTGGAGGGCCCGGAGAGCGGCCTCCAGCTCGATCCGGTGGAGAAGAAACCGCTCTTCCACTTCCTACCCGGAAGCCGCGTGCTGTCCTTCGGCACCTCCGGATGCAACCTCGGTTGTCGCCACTGTCAGAACTGGAGCCTGACGCGCAACCGAATGCTGCGCCGACGACGCCTGCGCCACACTCCGCGCGAGTTGGCCACTCTCGCCCGCCGCGGCGGCGCGGTGGGGATCGCCTGCACCTACAACGATCCGGTGATCTGGGCGGAGTACGCGATGGCGGTCGCGGAGGCCTGCCGCGAACAGGGCCTGGCCACCGTCGGTGTCACCGCGGGGGTGATCTCCGCCCCGGCTCGCGTCCGCTTCTTCGACGCTTTCGACGCCCTGAACGTGGACCTCAAATCCTTTCGTGGGTCCTTCTACCGGAACCTGGCGCTCGGCGTACGCGGCACCTTGCGTACGGTACTCGACAATCTCCGCTGGATTCGGGAACGCGGGGGAAGCTGGTTGGAGCTGACCACCCTGTTGATCCCTGGCGTCAACGACTCGGAACGCGAGATCCGCGCCCTCAGCCGCTGGGTACGGATGGAACTCGGGGCGGAACTGCCCCTGCACTTCACGGCCTTCTTCCCCACCCACCGGCTGGTGGACCGACCGCCCACATCGCTGGCTACCCTCCGGCGCGCCCGGGCCATCGCGAGCGCGGAGGGACTCCGGCACGTCTACACCGGGAATCGAGCCGACCCCGAGGGCACCGAAACCCGGTGCGCGGGTTGCGGGGCGCGCTTGATTCGCCGCGACGGCTATCGGCTCCGCTCCCAGCGCCTGGACTCCGAGGGCCGCTGCCCGGACTGCGGGCGGAAACTGGCTGGTCGCTACGGAGGAGCGCCGTTCAGGCGATCGTGACTTCGGAGCAGAGGTAGACGTCCTGGATGGCGTGGAGCAGGGCCACGCCCTCGGCCATCGGCTTCTGGAAGGCCTTGCGCCCCGAGATCAGGCCGGTGCCGCCCGCCCGCTTGTTGATCACCGCGGTGCGCACCGCCTGCTGCAAATCGTTCTCGCCCGAGGGACCACCCGAGTTGATCAGTCCCGCACGCCCCATGTAACCGTTGGCGACCTGGTAGCGACACAGATCGATCGGGTGCTCGCTCATCAGCTCCGAGTACATCCGCTCGTCGGTCTTGCCGAAACCGATGTCGCGGAACCCGGGCAAGGAGGTCACCGGCAGCTTCTGCTTGACCAGGTCGGCCTCGATGGTGGCTCCGAGATGGTTGGCCTGTCCGGTCAGATCGGCAGCGGCGTGGTAGTCCTGACCCCCCTTCACGAAAGCCGGATTGCGCAGGTAACACCAGAGCACCGTGGCCATACCCAACTCGTGGGCCTGGTGGAAGGCCTCCGAGATCTCCAGGATCTGGCGCCGGGATTCGTGGCTGCCATAGTAGATGGTGGCCCCGACCGCGGCCGCGCCCATGTCGAAAGCCTGTTCGACGCTCGCGAACAGCGTCTGGTCGTGACGGGTCGGGTAGCCGAGCAACTCGTTGTGATTGAGTTTGAGCAGGAAGGGAATGCGGTGCGCGTAACGCCGCGCGACCGCGCCCAACACCCCGAGGGTCGAGGCGACCGCGTTGCAGCCCCCCTCGATCGCCAGCTCGACGATCTTCGCAGGGTCGAAATAGTCCGGGTTGGGCGCGAAGGAAGCCCCGGCGGTGTGCTCGATCCCCTGATCCACCGGGAGGATGGACAGATATCCCGTCCCGCCGAGCCGCCCGTGGTCGTAGAGGCGCTGCAAGGCGCCGAGGGCACGGACGGGCCGGTCGCTATCCAGGAAGACGCGTTCGACGAAATCGGGGCCGGGAAGGTGGAGCCGCTCCGGGGGGATGGTGGCGCAACGGTGTCCGAGGAGATCCTCGGCGGAGTCCCCGAGGATCGCAAGGATGGAATCGAGGGAGGCTTCAGCCATGATGGGCGAGCCAGGGTAACGGAGCGGAGAAGGCATATCACGGGGGCCCGAAGGCCCCCGCCCCACGGCACAGGAAAAGGGCCGAAGCCCGAGCATCCCCACGATGCGTGGAATACTCCAGGAAGGACCGGTTGACGCCGCCCGAAGGCGGTTTCCACGGCAGGCCGACCCCTCCCGGAGTCAAGCTATCCGTATGAAAGACGCTGGCATCAGGCTTTGCGGACGATAATTTTCCGGAAACTTCGCCGGAGAGTTCGGTTTCCTAGACTGAGAAAAGCATGTTCCTGAGCAAAGTCCTCTTCCTCCTCCCCCTCCTGATCCCGGCTCCCGCGCCGCTCTCCGGTCCCCCCCGCGCCCGGAGCCTGCTCCTCCGCTCGGTCCAGAGTGGCGGGATACGACGGTGGTATCGGGTCCACGTCCCCCCCACCTATGACCCCGGCACCCCCATCCCGGTGGTCCTCGCTTACCACGGCGGGGGCGGAAACGCCCGAGAGTTCCTCCAGAACACCGCCTTGGATCAATCCTCCGACCTGCACGGTTTCCTGCTGGTCCTGCCCGAGGGCACGGGGGCCCTGGGAGGCCCTCCTCTCTTCCGCCTCGAGACCTGGAACGCCGGGAACTGTTGCGGCTGGGCGGTCCAGCACCAGGTGGACGACGTGCAGTTCACCCGGGACCTCCTGGATGCGGTGGAGGCGGAGTGGAACGTGGACACCCATCGGATCTTTGCCACCGGACACTCCAACGGCGCCATGCTCTGCTATCGACTCGGGGTGGAGCTCGCGGATCGGATCGCCGCCATCGGCCCCAACGCCGGCACCTTGGAGGTGGACCTCCTCCCCCCGATTCCGATCCCATTGATCGCCTTCCACGGCAAGCTGGATTGCCATGTCCCCTTCCAGGGCGGCCACGACTGCGGAATCACCAACACGGATTACCGGAGTCAGAGGGACACGCTCTCCGTCTTCGTGCAGGTCGATCGGGCGCAGGTGCCGCATCCCCTGGTGCCCGC